>NZ_JAACGC010000054.1:0-29552 GCF_029237385.1 Aeromonas sp. 1HA1 | reverse complement strand
CGAACAGGGATTGCAGGCTGGAGCTCACTCTGGGAAGGCTGGCAAACACTGCAAAGTAAACTGGACGGCTTTATTGCCGCCAAAGAGATGATGGCTTCGGGGATCAAGATCTGATCAAGAGACAGGTCTGGAAGGGCTACGCCTCTCCTTCATCCACGCCGATGCCCAGGAGAAGTTCAATCAGGTCAACTCGCTGACCGATCTCAAGCAACTGAAGGCGGCCCAGGGGATCGGCTGGGCCGACAACAAGATCCTGGAGAATGCCGGTATTCCGACCTACTCGGGACGCTACAGCAACCTGTTTCGCCTGACCAACGACGGCGACAAACTCGACTTCTTCCCGCGCAATCTGGTAGAAATCTTCGCCGAACGCAGCGAGCTGGCGGCGCAATATCCGAATCTGGTGATAGATCAGCACCTGCTGATCCGCTACCCCTTTGCCGAGTTCTTCTTCGTCAGCCCCGAGTATCCCAAGCTGGCCAAGGCGATCCAGACCGGGCTGGAACGTGCTTATGCCGATGGCAGCTTCATGACGTTCTTCCGTGAGAACCCCAAGATCCGTGAGGCCCTCGCCAGCGCCAATCTGAACCAGCGGGTCACCATTTCACTGCCCAATCCGGACATGACCCCCTTGCTCAGGAGCATTCCGGCCCAATATTGGGAATATCCACCCCAATAAGGGGATCCGGGGCTCAGCGTGGGGATGACCCAGCGCCATGACCTAGCTCGCGTAAAGAGACGCAGAGGCGATGGCAGTGCTGGCCAGCCTCTATCGTCGTCTGGGCATTCCCTACTGAGGGAGGCCAACAGGAGAGACCATGCCATACCGTCACACGCCCAGTAACAGATTCGGTCCTGCCCTGCCCCTGCTGCTGGGGGCACTACTCGCCGGCCCGGCCCTGGCCGACAAAGCCGATCCCATAGGTGAGGTAAGCACCGCCTTCAAGCTGGTGGGCCCCAACCACAAGATCCTGGTGGAAGCGTTCGATGACCCCCGCATCACGGGCGTCGCCTGCTATCTGGCTCGCCCCAAGACCGGTGGCGTCAAGGGCGGGCTGGGGCTGGCGGAAGACCCCTCCCACGCCTCTTTGTCGTGCCACCAGATTGGCCCCATCACACTGCCTGCCAAGCTGAAGGCGGGGGAAGAGGTGTTCGACGTCAGCACCTCGCTGGTGTTCAAAGAGCAGAAAGTGGTGCGCTTTTACGACGAAAAGCGCAATGCGCTGGTCTATCTGACCTACAGCACCAAACTGGTGAATGGTTCGTATAAAAGTGCAGTGAGCGCGGTTCCCATCATGCCATGGGGCTGAAAAACCACCATTTAACCCGTGATGACGCGCTTTATTTGTTGTAATTTAACTACATCATTATTTGCGGAGAGCCCACCATGAACGTCGCCGTTTTCAGTACCAAGAGCTACGACAAGGACCACTTCAATCAGGCCAACAGCCAGTACGGTTACGAGCTGGAGTTCTTCGACGTGCGGCTGGAGGCCAAGACAGCCCGGCTGGCCCACGGCTTCCCCGTGGTGTGCCTGTTCGTCAATGACGATGCCGATCGGGAGGTGCTGACCGAGCTGGCCGCCAACGGCACCAAGGTGATCGCGCTGCGCTGCGCCGGTTACAACAACGTGGATCTGGTCGCCGCCAAGGAGCTGGGGCTGAAAGTGGTACGTGTGCCCGCCTACTCCCCCGAAGCCGTCGCCGAACACGCGGTGGGGCTGATGATGACCCTCAACCGCCGCATCCATAAGGCCTATCAGCGCACCCGCGATGCCAACTTCTCGCTAGAAGGCCTGGTCGGCTTCAACATGCACGGCCGCACCGCCGGCATTATCGGCACCGGCAAGATCGGCATCGCTACCCTGCGTATCCTCAAGGGCTTCGGCATGCGGCTGCTGGTGAGTGACCCCTACCCGAGTCAGGCAGCCATCGAGCTGGGGGCCGAATACGTGGATCTCGACACCCTGTTCCGCCAGTCCGACGTCATCAGCCTGCACTGCCCGCTGTTCAAGGAGAACTATCACCTGCTGAACAAGGAGGCGTTCGCCAAGATGAAGGACGGTGTGATGATCATCAACACCAGCCGGGGCGGCCTGCTCGACTCCAATGCCGCCATCGAGGCACTCAAGACCGCCCGCATCGGCGCGCTGGGGCTGGACGTCTACGAAGAGGAAGAGGATCTCTTCTTCTCCGACAAGTCCAACGAAGTGATCACCGATGATGTGTTCCGCCGCCTGTCGGCCTGCCACAACGTGCTGTTCACCGGTCATCAGGCCTTCCTGACCCGCGAGGCGCTGCACGCAATCGCCGATACCACCCTCGGCAACCTCAAGGCCATCGAGAGCCAGGGTCGCAGCGACAACGAGGTGGAGTAATCCTCTCGCTCCCGCAGTCATGAGCAACAGAGGGAGCCACTCCCTCTGTTTTCCACACCAACATGCTCTTCGTCATACAATTCTCCCCTGCAGCCGCAATAACCATGGCGCCGGGTTGTGAGACCTGACGCCATCGGGTAGGCTACCAGCCCTTTTTTATTCAGGAGTCTGGCTGCCCATGTTTATCGGATTTGATTACGGTACCTCCAACTGTGCCGTCGCCGTGATGGAACAAGGCAGCCCCAGGCTGCTGACCCTGTGCGGTTCCCGCTATCTCCCCTCCACCCTGCATGCGCCCCACAGAGATGCCATCGCAGGCCTCCTGGCCGAAGGGCTGGCCCCGGCCCAGCAGGCGGAATACCTCAAGCTGCGCGGCCCCGTGGTCGCCCGGGCCCAGGCGGTGCGCCGCCAGATGCGGGAAGAGGGGCTGATCGACGAGCTGAGCTTCGGTGCCGCGGCGCTGGAGCGCTATCTGGAGGAACCGGACGATGGCTACTACATCAAGTCGCCGAAATCCTTCCTCGGCGCCTACGGCCTCAAGGCCCCCCAGATCACGCTGTTCGAGGACATCGTCTGCGCCATGATGCTGCACGTGCGCCGCGAGGCGGAGCAGCAGCTCGGCACTCAGGTGCGCCGCGCCGTGATCGGTCGTCCAGTCAACTTCCAGGGGCTGGCCGGGGAGGAAAGCAACAGCCAGGCCATCGCTATCCTCACCGAGGCGGCCCGTCTGGCCGGGTTCGAACAGGTGGAGTTCCTCTATGAACCCGTGGCGGCCGGTTTCGAGTTCGAGGCACGGCTGGACGAAGACGCCATCGTGCTGGTGGTGGATATCGGCGGCGGCACCACAGACTGCTCCATGCTGCGGATGGGCCCGAGCCATCGCGACCAGCTGGATCGCAGCGGCGATCTGCTCGGCCACAGCGGCCAGCGCATCGGCGGCAACGACTTCGACATCCGGCTGACGGTGGAAGGCATGATGCCGCTGCTCGGCATGCACGAGACCCTCAAGACCGGCAAGCCGCTGCCCCACCCGCTGTTCTGGGATGCGGCCGCCATCAACGACGTCAGTGCCCAGGGCCGCTTCTACAGCCTGGATACCGCCCGTCAGCTGCAGGATCTGCAGCTCGACAGCCAGCCAGGCAGCAAGCTGGGTCGCCTTGCCAATCTGCGGGCCCACAAGCTGAGCCACCAGCTGGTGTGGCGCGCCGAGCAGGGCAAGATCGCCCTCTCGGAGCAGGCATCCAGTCATCAGTCTCTGAGCGAGCTGGAGAAGGGACTGGAGGCTGAACTCAATCGCGAGCAGCTGGCCAACGCCTCGGCCCTGCTGCTGGAGAAGATTGGCGAGCTGATGGAGCAAGCCATTGCCGCCGCGGGTGTGCAGCCCGACCGTATCTTCGTCACCGGCGGCAGTGCCCGCTCGCCGCTCATCGCCGCCTACATTCGTCAGAAGTTGCCCACGATTCCGCTTGAAGGTGGCGATGACTTCGGTTCGGTGGCGGCAGGACTTGCCCGTTACGCCGAGCGTCTGTTCAACCGCTGATGCAAAGCGCTCAGGGTTGCGGTCATCTTGTTGGCATCGAACAAATCCCGCCGACCAACAAGTGTTGCCATTTAACGACACAGGGCTGACCTGCAGGGCGACAGAAGTGGTCGGGGGCCGCCCCCCTCGCCCTGCCCCGAGGGCTGTGCAGGAGGTATGCTTGTCGCTCCCACTATTGGAGCCCTTCCATGCCCAGATTCTTGCTACTGTTGCTCGCCCTGATCCTGCTCAGCGCCTGCAGCAGTACTCCCTCGTTCGTCCAGCAAGAGTTACAGCACCATCACTGGGTGCTCGACAAGCTGGATGGCCAGGCCATCACTGCCTCACGAGACAACCCGCCCGATTTCGAGATAGGTGAGCACTTCACCGTCAACGGTATCGCCGGTTGCAATCGCTACTTTGGCCAGGGGCACCTCGAGGGCGACAGATTCTGGGTCACCAGCCTGGGCAGCACAGAGATGGCCTGTCAGGCACAGCTCGACGCCATAGAACAGGCCGTCATCACCACCCTGACCGAAGGAGTCACCCTGAGCGGCACCACCCAGACCCTGGTCCTGGAAGGGAAACGGCACCGTTTGGAATACCAGCTGCAAGACTGGGTGCGCTGACGCTCACAAACCGGTACCACAAACAGGAACATGTGCCCCGCCTGTGGCACAATGTGAGGCAGTGTTCGCAATGGAGGCTGTCTCAGCCATGTCGATGGATCGTCTGTTTGGCAAGATCAAACAACTCCCCACTATCCCGCAGCTGCTGCATGAGTTGATGCAGAGCTTCAACGATGAAAACGCCCGCATCGACCAGATCGCGGCCAAGATCGCCATGGACCAGGTGATCAGCGTCAAGGTGCTGCGGATGGCCAACTCGGCCGCCCTGCGCCGCGGTAATGAGGTCACCTCCATCGAACAGGCGGTGATCCGCCTCGGTTTCAACCGGCTGCGCTCCGTGGTGGTCGCCTCCGGCATCATCAGCAGCTTCAAGGCGCCCCCCAGCTTCGACAAGAACAAGTTCTGGACCGAGACCTTCCAGGTCGCCACCATAGCCCGGACCCTGGCCCAAGAGGCCAAGGTGCTCGATCCCGAGACCGCCTTCACCTGTGCGCTGATCCACAACATAGGTGAGCTGCTCATCCAGAGTACCTTGCCGGAAGAGGCCGAGATCATCAACATGGCGATCCAGAAGGGCAGCAGTCGGGTCGAGGCTCAGCGGGAGATGCTGGGCTACGACTATGCCCAGCTCGGTGCCGAGCTGGCGCGGCGCTGGAACCTGTCGGAGTCCTTCGTCAACGCCATCTCACAGCAGCTGGAGCCCCTCTCCCACGATCCGGTCAGCAAGGAGGCGGTGCTGATCCGTCTCGCCGTGTTTATCTCCTTCGCCTGGAATGCGGGTGTGCCAGCCCAGACCATCATTGCCCGTTTCCCCAAGCCGCTAGCCGATCAGCTGGGGCTGGATCCCGTCTCATTGGCAGGCCAGCTCGAAACACTTCACGAACAGGGTAATGCCCTCGCCGACCTTCTGACTCAATAAGCATCATGACCCATCCATTTCTGTTTCATCCCCAGGTGGCGCCCTGGTTCAAAGAGAGCGCCAACACCCTGCAACTCACCCTGTTCAGCGCGCTGGATACCCCCATTCGGGAGGTGTGGCTGCGCCACGAGCCAGACAACGAGGAGTACCTGGTGGCCATGACGCCAGTCTCCACCCGGGACAGGTTGCAGGTATGGCAGGCGACCCTGCCGCTGGTCAAAGGACAGGATATCCACCTCTACTGTTTCAAGTGCCTGACCGACGAGGAGCAGTGGTGGCTGCACGGTGCGGGTGTCAGCCCGGCCATACCGCCGCGCGAGCAACATTTTCGCTTCAACAGCCTGCATCAGCCCCCGGCCTGGGTGCAGGATCAGGTGTTCTACCAGATCTTCCCCGACCGCTTCTGCAACGGCGATCCCTCGCTGAGCGTCAAGCATCACGAATACGAGTACAGAGGCAAGGCGGTCATCAGCAAGGCGTGGGGTGAGCCGGTCAGCCGTCACGAAGAGGGGCATGGCGCCTGTGAATTTTACGGCGGGGATCTGGCGGGCATCGATGCCAAGTTGCACTACCTGCAATCTCTCGGGGTCACAGCCCTCTACCTGAACCCCATCTTCGATTCGCCGAGCAACCACAAGTACGATACCCAGGACTACTTCAAGGTGGACACCCACCTCGGCAGCAACGAGCAGTTCGCCGAGCTGACCCGCAACCTGCACCAGCGCGGCATGAAGGTCATCCTGGATGCCGTGGTTAACCACACCTCGACCCAGCACCCCTGGTTCTGCCCGCCGCTGGGGGCCCAGCGCAACCCGGATTCGCCGTGGCGCAGCTTCTACACCTTTGACAACGAAGGGGACTATGTCAGCTGGAAGGGCATTCGCAGCCTGCCCAAACTCGACTTTGCCAGCGAACAGGTGCAGGACGCCATCTATCGCGCCGATGACGCCATCCTGCGCTATTGGATGAGGGCCCCCTACCAGATCGATGGCTGGCGCTTCGATGTGATCCACATGCTGGGGGAGCGTGGCACGGCCGAGGGCAATCGCGGCCATGTGCGCGCCATTCGCGGCGCCGTGAAGCAGGAGAACCCGGATGCCTATGTGCTCGGTGAGCACTTCTGCGAGGCGAGCCAGTGGCTGCAAGGAGATCAGGAGGATGGCGCCATGAATTACTATGGCTTCGCCCACCCGATCCGCGCCTTTCTGACGGGGCAGGACATCGCCTATCACCCCATCAAGATCAGCGCCGGGGAGCTGGATCGCTGGCTCAAACTGGCGCGGGCCCATATCCCGTTCAAGAACCAGCTGGCCCAGTTCAACCTGCTGGACAGCCACGATACCGCCCGCTTCCTCCACCTGCTGGGCGAAGACAAGCAGCGCATGGCCCTGGCCGCCACCCTGCTGCTCACCTATATCGGCGTACCCTCCATCTACTACGGTGACGAGGTGGGGCTCTCGGGTGGCAACGACCCGGACTGCCGTCGCTGCTTCCCCTGGGAAACCACGGCTTGGGATCACGTGTTGCACGACCACTACCGCCGGTTGAGCCAGATACGCCGCCAGCGCCCCTCCCTGCGCCGTGGTGACATTCAGACCCTCTATGCAGGCCCGCACAGCTATGTGTTCGCCCGCACCCTGCAAAGCGATCAGGTGGTGGTTGCCTGCAACCGTCATCCGACCGAGCCGCGCACCATCAGCCTGCCCCTGTGGCAGACCGCCAGCCCGGCCAGCCGCTTCACAGACGCCTTCAACGGTGAGAAGTTCGAAGTGGTGCAGGGTGAAGTACAACTCACCATCCCGGCCAACTCGGCCAGAGTGCTGCTCTCCAGCTGAGTGCGCTGCTGGCGCGCTGAAAATCAACACCGGAGCGCAAGGCTCCGGTTTTTTTATGCAGGGCAATCAGCTAGCAGCTGTCTGGCGATAAGCCTGCCTGTCAGTAATTGATGCTGACGTAGGGCACTTCTTCCACCTGCCACAGCTGCTTGAGGTAGACGGTCAGCACGAAGAAGAAGTTGGCCAGCAGGTTGGCGAAGCGATAGAGGATGGGATCGAAGCGGACACCGCTCTCCTCGAGGCGCACCAGCAGACGAACCACCTTCTTGCTGCCGCAGCGGCACAGGTGCAGGGTGGGAATGGGCTGGGGCCCCTGGGGCAGCACGAAACCCGTGACCCGGCCACGGCTCGCCTCGTTGTAGTGGTCATACCGTGTTTTCAGCCACGCCAGATCCTCTTCAAAAATACCGAGCTTGCCACGTACCGAGCCGTTGAGGTTGTAGATAAGCCGCTGCAGGGCCCCCAGATCGGTCACCACCTCCCGGGTCCCCTCTGCCAGTGGCAACTGGGCGAGCACGGCCCCCACCTGACAGCAGAGCTCGTCGGTGGCGATCTCGTAATCACACTGGAACTGGGTTTCGAAGATGAAGGGGTAGCAGAGCTCGCGCTTGTCTCTGGGCTTCTTGGGGTTCATAAGGTCGCCGGATTGGGAAAAGAGCCAGTTTGCCAGCCCCCGGGGGAGCTGGCAAACGGCAGGTCATGGCTTGCGTTGCAGGCTGGCGGCTCAGACGCGCTTGCTGGTGGGCTCGGTCGCAGGCTGGAACTGGCCTATCATTCGCAGCGCCTCCAGCATCCGCTGGTTGAAGCTGGTAAAGCTGTTGGCCTGGGCCGGTTCGCTCTGGCCGCGGGCCGCCAGCACCGCAGGAGTCAGTGCCTGCTGCTGCGATTTCGGCAGCAGGGCATCCGCCTGTTGCTGCACCTGATCGAGCTTGGGCAGATAGTCCGCCAGCGGCTTGAGGAGATCCTGCAACGAGCTGGCCCCCTGGTAGGTCTGGCTCAGCTTGACGCTCTGCTTGAGCTTGAGGGAGTAGGAGGCGAGCTGGCTGTCATCCAGCTTCAGCTCGCCCGCCTTTTTCAGCAGATCATCGAAATTGCCGGAGAAGAAATTGCCCGCCAGATCGTCGATCCCCTTGACCAGCTTGCCGATGGAGTCCATCTCCTCGCTGCTGAGATCCCCTTCCAGCGAGAAGCTGAAGCTCTGGCTCGACTTGAGGCTGAACTGGCTGCCGCTGTCGTCTTTATGTGACTTGATCTGCCAATTGTCATTGAAGCGCAGCACTACCTTGTCGCCATCCTTGGTCTGGATCTCAAGCGATCCCTGCTGGCGACTGGCCATTTCGGCCTTCCCCATGTCGATGGAAGAGACCTTGCCGAAGAACTCTTTCTCGAACTGATCGAGCCCCTTCTGGATCAGCTTGTAGCTCTGATCTATGCCCGTCTTGATGTCTTCGTTATCGGTAGCCCAGTCACCCAACTGCTTGCGGGCATCACCAAAGCCCTTGTCCACTCCTTTGCGGGCCTGCTCCATCATACTGGTCAGGTCGTCGTCGGATTTGCCATCGGCCCGCGCGGCGCCAAGCCGCCCGGTGATGAACTGCAGCACATTGTCCGCCACCGACTGGAAGTCGAACAGTGTCTCCGGCGTTATCTCCTCGGGCTCTTTTGCCTTCGGAGCCTGATAACCCTGGCCATTGATCTCCAGCGCAAACTGCAACGCCTGCTGCACCAGCACCTGCGCCCATTTGGGCGGCTTGTGCAGGGAGACCTCCTCTGCGCTGCGGGTCTGCTTCTCTTGTGCCTGTTGGGGTGCCTTGGGCGAAACGCCCACTCCCTTGGGTTGGGCTGAGCCCACGCCGTCGATTTGCATAATGTGTCCTCCCACCATGCCTGTAGATCAGGTATCGGCCTGACTGAACACTTCTTGACCACAAAATACTGGACAATCTGCAACGGCCTTTTAAAATCCACACCCTTTGGGTGGCCCGTTGCCTTCCCCCGATTTCGACCCGGCCCGGCCGGCGTGCATGTGAGGTAAATCATGACCCAATCCCAGCGGACTCCCGCCGATGCTCAACCCCAGCGGGCTGTCGCCAATTCTCAGGCCCTGCGGACCCCCGCCGACTATCAGGCCCAGCTCGATGAGAAGAGCGAGCGACTCACCCAGCTGTTTACCGGGTTCAATCCTCCCGCGCTGGAGGTGCATGCCTCCCCCGCCGAGCATTACCGGATGCGCGCCGAATTTCGCATCTGGCACGAGGGGGATGACCTCTTCCACTGCATGTATGCACCGGCCACCAAGGAGATCATCCGGGTCGATCACTTCCCCACCGCCAGCCTTCTGATCAACCAGCTGATGCCGCTGCTGCTGGCAGGGCTGCGCCCGCACCCCGTGCTGCGCCGCAAGCTGTTCCAGATCGATTACCTCTCCACCCAATCCGGCCAGCTTTGCGTCAGCTTGCTCTATCACCGCAAGCTGGAAGCCGAGTGGCAGCAAGCCGCCGAGACGCTGCAAGCCGATCTGCGGGCTCAGGGGTTCGACCTGCGGCTGATTGGCCGCGCCCACAAACAGAAGATCTGCCTGGGTGAGGAGTTTGTCATCGAGCGGCTGACAGTGCAGGGCCGTGAGCTCACCTACAAGCAGGTGGAGAACAGCTTCACCCAGCCCAACGCCGCCATCAATGAGCAGATGCTGGGCTGGGCGCTGGATGTGACCAGGGGGAGCGAGGGAGATCTGCTGGAACTCTATTGCGGCAACGGCAACTTCTCCATCGCCCTGGCCCAGAATTTCCGCAAGGTGCTGGCCACCGAGATTGCCAAGCCGAGCGTGGATTCCGCCCAGTTCAACATCGCCGCCAATGGCGTCGACAACCTGATCATACTGCGCATGTCGGCCGAAGAGTTCACCATGGCGATGCGCGGCGAGCGGGAGTTCAACCGCCTCAAGGGGGTCGATCTCAAGAGTTACCAGTGCAACACCATCTTCGTCGACCCGCCCCGCGCCGGTCTCGACGATGCCACCGTCAAACTGGTGCAGGAGTACGACAACATCCTCTACATCTCCTGCAACCCGGAGACACTGCAAGCCAACATGCAGCTGCTTGGCGAGACCCACGAGATCGCCCGCCTCGCCCTGTTTGACCAGTTCCCCTGGACTCATCACATGGAAGCCGGGGTCTACTTGAAGCGCAAGGCAGGCTGATTCGGCGGGTCTCCACGACCAGCATGACAACAGGGCCTGCGGGCCCTGTTTGATTAGTTATCCCTGTGCACGCCGGGCCGGGAGCCGTTATGCTGGCGGCACGCGCATCCGCGCCACAGCCTGGGTGTCACGCCACAATGCAACGCATTCTTTTTGTTGAAGATGATCCCGAAATAGGCCAGCTCATCAGCAGCTGGCTTGTCCGCCACGACATAGAGGTGCTGCTGGAGCCCAGAGGTGACATGGCACTTGCCAGAATCGAAGCCGAGCAACCAGACCTTGTGCTGCTCGACATCATGCTGCCTGGGCAAGATGGTCTCTCCCTGTGCCGGGATCTGCGGCCACGCTTCAAGGGCCCCATCGTCATGCTCACCTCCCTCGACAGCGACATGAACCAGATCCTGAGCCTGGAGCTGGGAGCCAACGACTACATCCTCAAGACAACGCCGCCCCCTGTGCTGCTGGCCCGGCTGCGGGTCCAGTTTCGCCAGCAGGGTCAGACACCGCAAGCAGCCGTGGCCAATACGCCGCCCCAGCGCCTGCAGTTCGGCCGCTTGCGGATCGACGGGCCGGGTCGGGATGTGCGCCTCGATGGCGACAGCATCCCCCTCTCCACCGCTGACTTCGACCTCTTGTGGGAGCTGGCCTGCCATGCGGGCCAGATCCTGGGACGGGAGGCGCTGTTTCGCAGTCTGCGTGGCCGCGACTACGACGGTCAGGACCGCAGCATGGATGTGGTCATCTCCCGCCTGCGCCGCAAGCTGGGGGATGACAGCAACAACCCGACCCGCATCAAGACGGTGCGCCAGAAGGGCTATCTGCTGGTGCCCCACGCCTGGGAATAATAGGGCCATCCGCCACTGACCACGGGAGAGCACACCCAATGCGCCGTCTGTTTATCCAGTTCTACCTGCTGCTGATCGGCTGTTTCACCCTGGCCATACTGCTGGTCGGCTTTGTCTATCAGGTCAGCGCCGAGCGGGCAGGCGACCGCTATCTGGAGCGGATGATGCAAGGCTCCCTCGGCCTGCTCACCGGCGAACTGGCGCGATTGCCGCCTGAGCACTGGCCCGCGCGCATGGGGGAGCAGAGCCGCCAGCTCACCCTGCCGCTGCAGATCGGCGCTCTCGCCAACCAGCCGCTGGCCAAGGAGGATCAGGCCTTTCTCGAGGCGGGAAACATAGTCATCGTCGAGGGGGATGACACCTTCCTGCAGCGCATCCCGGGCACCGATCAGGTGCTGATCGTCGGCCCCGTGCCCTATCTCTCCTATCTGCACGAGCTGCACTGGGTCGATGTGGGGCTACTGCTGGCCATCGGTCTCTCCCTCGGTCTGCCCATACTGCTCTGGCTGCGCCCGCATTGGCGTGGTCTGCAACGGCTCGAACAAGCCGCCCGCCGGGTTGGTGACGGGGATCTCTCCAGCCGCACCGGCCTGCCCGCCGGCAGCAGCCTGGGCCGGGTGGGTCGCACCTTCGATCAGATGACGGAACAGCTGCAAGCCATGCTGGCCACTCGCAAACAGCTGACCGATGCCATCGCCCACGAGCTGCGCACCCCGCTGGTCAGGCTGCGCTACCGGCTCGCCATGCTGGATCCGCAGCCATCGGCAGCGGAACAACAGGGGCTGGAACGCGATCTGGGGGCACTGGACGCCCTCATCGAGGAGATGCTCACCTACGCCAGGCTGGATCGCCCCGAGCTGCCGCTGCAATACAGCGAACTGGAGCTGACCAGCTGGGCCGGCAGCCGCCTCCCGGACTGGCAAGCGCTGCGGCCACAAACCCGGCTCGAATTCAGTCGTCCCGCACATCCCCTGCGCTGGCACGGCGATCCCCGCCTGCTGGACCGGGCGCTGGAGAACCTCATCGGCAACGCCCTGCGCCACGCCACCAGCCGGGTGACCCTCGCCATGAGCCAGCAACAGGATCACTATCTGCTGGAGGTGGTCGATGACGGCCCCGGCATAGATCCGGCGCTGGCACCCCAGATCTTCGAACCCTTCATGCGCCTGGATCAAAGCCGGGATCCCCGCACCGGCGGCGCTGGCCTCGGCCTCGCCATCGTGCGCAGCATAGCGCGCCACCACGGCGGTGAGGTGCAGCTGCTGCCCAGCGCGGTCGGCGCCCGCTTCTGCCTGACGCTACCTGTACATTTGGATACAAACCGTCACCAGCCACTCACTGAAGCGCCAGCGGAACGGCCTTAGGATGACGTCATGGAGCAACGCTCCATGTCATCAACCCGAATGAGGAACTGGAATATGAACAAGCTGATCCCCCTGAGCCTGGCCGCAGTCTTCGCCCTGACCTCCGGCTTCACCATGGCCGCCACTCCCACCAAGGCCGCCGCCCCCGAGGCGACCCCGACCAAGGTGGTGAAAAAGCATCACAATGCCACTCATGCCAAAGCACCGGCCGTCCAGGTCGCCCCCAAGACCAAATAACGACATATCAAGCTTCCTGTAACAAAAAGGGGCCCAATCATGGGGCCCCTTTTGTCGTGGTCGGTATAGCGCCGACGACTTATTCCAGCATGTAGTCTGCCGGCAGCGCGATGCGCGCCACGCCGGAGGCTACCGCCGCCAGCGCCACAGCGCGGGCCACCCGTGGCAGCAGGCGGGCATCCATCGGCTTGGGAATGACGTAATCCTTGCCGAAGGAAAGCTCGCTCACCCCGGCGGCGGTCAGCACCTCGGCCGGCACCGGCTCCTTCACCAGACCACGGATCGCCTCCACCGCAGCTATCTTCATGGCATCGTTGATGCGGCTGGCGCGGGCGTCCAGCGCGCCGCGGAAGATGAAGGGGAAGCAGAGCACGTTGTTGATCTGGTTCGGATAATCCGAACGGCCCGTGCCCATGATGAGATCATCGCGCACTGCGTGGGCCAGGGACGGCTTGATCTCCGGGTCCGGGTTGGAGCAGGCGAAGATCACCGGGCGCGGCGCCATCAGGGCAACCGCTTCGGCGGGCAGCACATCCGGGCCGGAGACACCGACAAACACATCCGCCCCTTCAATGACATCCATCAGGGTGCGCAGCGGGGTGTCGTTGGCGAAGCGCTGCTTGTACTGGTTCAGATCGCTGCGGCCTGTGTGAATAACCCCCTGGCGGTCGAGCATGAAGATGTTGTGTGGCGCAGCACCGCACTTGATCAGCAAGTCCATGCAGGCGGTGGCTGCAGCCCCGGCCCCCATGCAGACGATGCGACTCTGTTCGATGCGCTTGCCCTGCACTTCCAGCGCATTGAGCAGACCGGCAGCTGTGACGATGGCGGTACCGTGCTGGTCATCGTGGAACACCGGGATGTCGCAACGGGCGATCAGCGCCTCTTCGATCTCAAAGCACTCTGGCGCCTTGATGTCTTCCAGGTTGATGCCACCGAAGGTGTCGGCGATAGCCGCAACCGTGTCGATGAACTGCGCACTGGTCTCGTGCTTCACCTCTATGTCGATGGCATCTATGCCGGCGAAGCGCTTGAACAGCAGGGCCTTGCCCTCCATCACCGGCTTGGACGCCAGCGGGCCCAGATTGCCCAGTCCCAGGATGGCGGTACCGTTGGAGATGACGGCCACCAGGTTGCCCTTGCCGGTATAGCGGTAGGCATCGGCCGGATTGGCGGCAATCTCGCGCACCGGCTCGGCCACACCCGGGCTGTAGGCCAGCGCCAGATCGTGAGCTGTCTCGGCGGGCTTGGTGAGGGCGATGGCAATTTTGCCCGGCACAGGCTGGGCATGGTAATCGAGTGCTTGTTGACGAAGATCGGACATGGGGGACCCCGATACGGAAGTGAATAGAGTGGTGCATGGGCTCGCCAGCGGGCGAGGGCTGGGGATCATAAAGAAAACCATCGCGCTTTCACAGAGGAAAGTATCGTTTTGCCGCCACTGACAAGCCAGTAATTAGCATGTCACACCAATCACTAATACCCATTTAGTTATAGATATGGTTTCACTCCGTCACAGGGATGCCCGCTTTCAGCTCTGCCTGTCTGGCGATGGCCTCAGTCATCCCCTGGAAGATGAAGAGATGGAATGGCAGCATGGCGAGCCAGTAGGCCAGCCCCCAGGCGCCCTGAGGATGCCAGTGAGCCGTCACCTTGATGCGGGTCAGGCCGGACTCCTCCGGCAGTATGTTGAACGCCAGCCGCCCCACTCCCGGGGCCTTCATGTTGAACAGCAGATCCAGCCTGCGTCCCTCGTCGACCCCGAGGATCTGCCAGGAATCCAGCATGTCCCCCTTCACGAAGCGATCCGGGTTAGTGCGGCCACGGGTGCGGGCCGGGCCACCGATCAGGTGATCCATCCACTCCCGCACCACCCACAGCTCGTTCATGTAGAAGTAACGCTGCTCGCCCCCCAGCTGCTGCAACACCTGCCACACCACCTCTGGCGAGGCGAGACAGATGGCCTCCCCGCTGGCGGTGCGATCATAGAAGCCGTACTCGGGATGGCGCCAGCGCAGCCCCAGCGGCGTCTCCAGCCCCTGCTGCTCGGCCCCCAGTTTCTGCTCCAGCGCCAGGCTCTCCCCGAGCGCCTCGTCGAAGCTGAGCAGGGTTTGTGGCAGCAGGGCCCGCAGCGGGCCGTCATCGGCCGGGATGTCGTGCTTGAGGCCGCCCACCAGCGCCTTGGCCACGGGTTGCGGCACAGAGGTGACAAATTGCAGCCACCAGGCGGAGAGCCGCGGGCTCAGAAACGGGATGGGGATGATGGGGCAGCGCTTGCCGATATGGGCGGCGAACTTCTGCAACTGCTGCTGATAGCTGAGCAGCTCGGGGCCAACGGCGTTGAGCACCTGACCATCCACCCCCTCGACCTCCACCAGCCCGCCCAGATAGTGCAGCAGGTTGGAGAGCGCTATGGGCGGTGTGCGAGAGCGTACCCACTTGGGCGTGACCATCATGGGCAGGTTGAACACCAGATCCCGCATCACCTCGAAGGCGGCCGAGCCCGGCCCTACGATGATGCCGGAGCGCAGCTCCACCGTCGGCACACCGGAGTCACGAAACAGCTCGCCACAATGGCGGCGGGAGTTGAGATGACGGCTATTGCAACGCTCGGGCTGGATGGCCCCCAAATAGATAATGCGGCGCACCCCGGCGGCGCGGGCGGCGGCGGCGAAGTTCTTCACCCCCTGCTGCTCCAGCCGGTGAAAATCGGCGCCAGCCCCCATGGCGTGCACCAGATAGAAGACGGTGTCTATGCCCGTCAGCGCGGGCAGCAGTGTGATGGGCTTGAGACTGTCGGCGAGGCGAAATTCCACGCCCGGCGGCAGACGACAAGGGCGACGAGCCCCGGCGATCACCCGATAACCCAGCCCTTGCAGGTGGGGCACCAGGTAAGACCCTATATACCCCGCAGCTCCCATCACCAGACATGTGCGCATCTGTTCTTCTCCCATGATTGAGCCAACACCATAGGGCAAACCGCTTCAATACAAAACGCCAACCAATAAAAAAGGCGCCCGATGGGCGCCTTTTTCAGAATTCTTCAGAAGCAAGATTACTTCTTGGCAGTCAAGCCACCGAAACGCTTGTTGAACTTGTCTACGCGGCCGCCGCTAGAAACTTCTTTCTGCTTGCCGGTGTAGAACGGGTGGCATGCAGAGCACACGTCCAGGTTCAGATCTTTACCCAGGGTAGAGAAAGTGTTGATCACATTACCGCAGGAGCACTTGCAGGTGATGGCTACGTAGTTAGGATGAATACCAGCTTTCATGGACAACCTCAATTATCAGGCCGTGTCGCTATCCGATCTTCTGTCGGACACCACACGATTGTTGAACACAGTTTCAAAGGCTGCGAATAATATAGGAAATGCCTGAGATCAGGCAAGTGGCTTCGCAGAAAAAATAGGCAATCCCTGGTGAATTCTTCCCAAACGCTGGATCTGGTTCGTGTGGCTGTGCCGGTACCGTTACGCCGTCACTTCGACTATCTCTCTCCCTTGCCCCTGCCTGAGCCCGGCTGTCGGGTCGAGATCCCTTTCGGTCCACAGACCCTGGTCGGGTTGGTGGTGGAGCATCCGACCGACAGCCTGGTGCCCCGCAACAAGCTCAAGCCCATCAAGCGAGTGCTTGATAATTCCCCCGTGCTGGGGCCGGACATACTGGCGCTGATGGCCTGGAGCGCAAATTACTACCAGCATCCGCTAGGGGAGGTGCTGCCTCACGCCCTGCCGGTGCTGGTGCGCAAGGGGGAGCCCGCCGCCTACCGGGAGCTGGAGTTCTGGTTTGCCACCGAGGCCGGCATGGCGATCGATCTCAACGAGCTCAAGCGTGCCGCCAAGCAGCAACAGGCCCTCGCCTTGCTGCGCAAGGGGCCGCAGACCCCGTCAGCACTCAAGCAGGAAGAGATCCAGAGCGCGGCACTCACGGCGCTGGAGAAGAAGGGGCTGTTGGAGAAGCGCAGCCTGGAGCCGAGCCATGACGGCGACTGGGCGACGTCTTTTGACGCGGGAGAGGGGCTGCGACTCAACAGCGAGCAGGCGCTGGCGGTATCCGCCGTCACCAGCCAGAGCAACCAGTTCGGCGCCTTCCTGCTCGATGGTATCACCGGCTCCGGCAAGACAGAGGTGTACCTGAGCATTCTCGAGCCCCTGCTCAAGGCGGGCAAGCAGGCGCTGGTGATGGTGCCGGAGATCGGCCTCACCCCCCAGACCATCAACCGCTTCCGTCGCCGCTTCAAGGTGCCCGTGGTGGCGATGAACTCGGCCATGAACGATCGGGAGCGGCTTGACGCCTGGCTCGCCTGCCGCGATGGCGGCGCCGCCATCCTGATCGGCACTCGCTCCGCCGTCTTCACCCCGTTCAAGAACCTCGGCATCATCATCATCGACGAGGAGCACGACGGCTCCTTCAAGCAGCAGGACGGTTTTCGCTACCACGCGCGAGATCTGGCGGTGATGCGGGCCCATCGCGCCGGTATCCCCATACTGCTCGGCTCGGCCACCCCCTCGCTGGAGACGCTGCACAATGCCCGCAGTGGCAAGTATCACCACCTCAGCCTGACGCGGCGCGCCGGCAACGCCCAGACCGCCCGCCAGGTGATCCTGGACATCAAGAGCGTGCGGCTGCAGGCCGGGCTCTCCCCCCAGCTGGAGCAGCTGATGGCGGAGCACCTGGCGGCAGGCAATCAGGTAATGCTGTTTCTCAACCGACGCGGCTATGCCCCGTCGCTTATCTGCCACCAGTGTGGCTGGAGCGCCGCCTGCGAGCGCTGTGACGCCTGGTACACCTGGCATCAGGCAGGGCGACGACTGCACTGCCACCACTGCGACAGCGTGCGCCCCCTGCCCCACAACTGCCCCGAGTGCGGCAGCAACGAGCTGATCGGCTCGGGAGTGGGTACCGAGCAGCTGGAACAGCTGCTCACCACGGTTTTCCCGCACTACCCCGTGGTGCGCATCGATCGGGACAACACTCGCCGCAAGGGGGAGCTGGAGACCCATCTCGGCGACATCAAGGCGGGCAAGTACAAGATCCTGATCGGCACCCAGATGCTGGCCAAGGGGCACCACTTTCCGGATGTAACCCTGGTGGGCCTGCTGGATGTGGATGGCGCTCTGTTTTCCGCCGATTTTCGCGCCGCCGAGAAGTTGGCCCAGCTCTACACCCAGGTGGCGGGCCGCGCCGGTCGCGCCAGCAAGCCAGGGCTGGTGGTGCTGCAGAGTCATCATCCGGAGCACGCCCTGTTGCAGGATCTGACCCAGAACGGTTACGGCCACTTTGCCGACACTGCGCTGAAAGAGCGTCGCCTGCTGGGGTTGCCGCCATTTAGCTATCAAAGCTTGTTCCGTGCTGAGGCCACGGGCCGCGACGAGGTGCAGTTGTTCCTTACCCGCCTCGCCGATACCCTGCGCAGCGCCCACTATCCCCATCTGCAGGTGCTGGGGCCCATCAGCGGCTTTATGGAGCGCAAGGCGGGCAAGTTCCGTATGCAGTTGCTGGTACAGGGGCCGAACCGGGCACCGCTGGCCCAGCTGCTGGATTGGGCGGTGAAGGAGCTGGAGGGCTGGCCGGAGACCAAGAAGGTGCGCTGGAGTCTGGATATAGACCCCACTGAGCTGAACTGAGCCAGTTCACCTGCCGCTCAGGCGCTGGCGGCAACTCGCCAGCAGTGGTGACTCGCCATCGGCACATAACACGGCCAGGGCCAGTGATCTGGCCTGCTCCAGCGCCAGCGGCTGCTGATAGCTGTGAGCCATCACCACAGCTCCCTCCAGCAGCAGGCAGATCCCGGTGGCTTGCAAGAGGCTGCACCCGAGTTGCTCCCTGACCCAGTTCAGCAGCACCTGCTTGTGTGCCACCACCAGCCTGCGGACCGGATGACGCGAGTCGGCAAACTCGGCGCTGGCATTGATGAAGTTGCAACCATAGAAGTCGCTACGGCCAAACCACTCCCCGAATCCGTCGAACAGGGCGTGCAACCGACTCTCCCTCCCCTCCAGACCTGCCTGCTTCGCATCGAGCAGGGCGAAGAACTCCTGCTCGCGGGAGAGCAGTACAGCCTCGATCAAGGCATCCTTGGTGGGAAAATGGCGGTAGAGGGTTCGCTTGGTGCTACCCGCCTCCGCCCAGATGCGATCTATGCCGGTTGCGTGAAAACCATGACGATTGAACAGACGATAGGCGGTTTCCATCAGCTGCTGCCGTTTTTCACTCACGTCATTTTCCCCTTGAAGTACACCGATCTGTCTACCTAATGTGCCTAATCACGTCAGACAAACCAAGAGGGAAACGTGATGACAAAATGGCATGACCCGTTATGGGCAGGAGTGGGCGCTGCACTGGCGATCGGGGTGTTGGGCTGGCTGAACATCAGCTGGCACACTGTCCTGATCATGGCGCCCTTCGGAGCAAGCTGCGTGCTGCTGTTTTCACTGCCCGCCAGCCCGCTGGCCCGCCCGAACAATGTGCTCGGAGGCCACCTGCTGACAGCCACGGTCGGCTTGCTGGTACAGTCGCTCCCCTTGCCGCTGGAGCTGCAACTGGCATTGGGAGTGGGTCTGGCCATCACCTTGATGCACCGAATGGCGCTCATACACCCTCCCGCCGGTGCCAACCCCCTGCTGATACTGATGACGGGACAGGAGTGGCCCTTCCTGTGGCAAACCGTGCTGCCCGGTGCCTTGCTCCTGATCCTGCTGAGCCACGGCTTTCAGCGGTTGAGGCTGTGGCAACTCAAGGCCATATAAACAACAAGGGAGGCCGTGCCTCCCTTGTTGTGATTCACACCAGTACAGTTACTTGGCGGCCAGGGAGACACCTTCAAGCCGCACTTCCACCCGACGATCCGGTGCCAGACAGGCGATCAGCTCAGACCTGGAGTTGCTGGTGCAGTTGTTGCCGGTCACGGGGTAGGACTTGCCACGCCCCTCGACCCGCACCCTGTCGGCAACCAGTCCCCGGGCGATCAGGTAGTCGGCCACGCTGCGGGCACGCTGCTCCGACAGGGTCTGGTTGTGGGCATGGGAACCTAGGCGGTCGGTATGCCCGATCACAGTCGCCTCACCATCCTTGGGATTGGCGGCAACTATCTGGCTGAACAGGGTATCGAGCGCCTGACGGGCAGCTGGCTTCAGGGTGGCCTTGTTGAACTCGAACAGCACGTCCGAGCTCAGGCTGAACTGCCGGGTGACGACCACGGCAGCAGGAGCTGGCGCCACGGCGGGTGCCGGGGCCGGGGCCACTACATCCCTCCCATGCTGACCGAAGCGGTAGAGCATGCCGACGGAGAGCAGACCGTTATCCATCTCAATGCCGGAGCGATCGAGGGAGGTATCCCCCAGCGGCGTTGTGTACTGATATTCGATGCGGGCGGCCCAATCACGCTCAATCGCATATTCAGCCCCCAGCGCCCCGACAAACACGGCCCCATGATTGTTGCCGGTCTCCTTGATAAAACCGGTCGTAGTCTGGGCCGACAGCTCGCTATTGGTCCAGGCATAACCACCACCGATCCGGCCGTAGAGATCCAGCACATCATTGACTGGGAACCCTATTTTCATGGTGGCCTGGAGCATCTGATTTTTGGCTTCCTCCTCCACCCTGATCCCACTCAGATAACCGGACGAGGTGTACTTGCCGAGCCAGTCATAGCCGAACTCGAAACCCAGGTTGGGGTTGAGCTGATAACCGGCGAACGCCCCCAGCCCGAGTGCATTCTTACTGGTGCTGATGTTTTGCCGCGCGCCCAGGGGATCCGAGACAACCTGCTTCTGGTCGATGTCGAAGTACCTGGACCAACCGGCCTTGCCGCCGGCATACCAGGTGTTGTCCTGGGCGGCTGCCTGCACGGCCCCCGTCGTAAGCAGGCCGCAGACCAGCACGGCAAGTATCGATTTGTTCATGGTGAAAGCCTCTGCAATGAGTCGTTATGCGCTTATCTTCCCTGATGGGGCGAATCCGGTACCGTTCGTCAGGTTATCCCATCTATCACCGGCCTCAAATGACTTGGGACTCAATAGTGTGAAGCTGCCGACATTTCCGACTGGAAAAACGGCGCAGATGCAGAATCGTCGTAGGGAGCGGCAGGTAGCACCCGCAGCAACCGGGCCCAATAAGTTGCCCTGTTCGCCAACCGCCACGGCCGCAAAAAAAGAGGGAGGCTTGCGGCCTCCCTGCTTGTGTTCTGCTCATCATCAGCTGGCCAGAAACAGCCGGTAGGCGGGGTCGTCGCTCACCTCTTTCCAGCCGTAACCAATCTCGCGCAGGTAGTCGTGGAAGGCTGCCACGTCTTCGTCTGGCAGCTCAAAGGCACACAACACCCGGCCATAGTCAGCGCCGTGGTTGCGGTAGTGGAACAGGCTGATGTTCCAGCGACAGCCCAGGGTCTCGAGGAAGCGCATCAGGGCGCCCGGTTGCTCCGGAAACTTGAAACTGTAGAGACGTTCACCGAGGGGCCGGGCCGGGCGGCCGCCAATCATGTAGCGCACGTGGTTCTTGGCGAGCTCGCTCTCGGTCATATTGACCACCGGATAGCCATTGCCGCCGAGCTGATCGATGATCTGGCCCAGCTCCTCGTCGCCGCCGGTGAGGCGCACCGAGACAAACAGCGAAGCTTGAGCCGCATCCGAGTAGCGGTAGTTGAACTCGGTCACCATGCGGGGCCCAAGCTGACGGCAGAAGTCGAGGAAAGCCCCTTTGCGCTCGGGAATGGTCACCGCCAGCATGCCCTCGCGCTTCTCGCCGATCTCGCAACGCTCCGACACGTAGCGCAGGCTGTGAAAGTTGACGTTGGCACCGGACAGAATGGCCGCCATCCGCCCGCCCTTGACCTGCTCCCGCTCGCTGTAGGCTTTCAACCCCGCCAGCGACAGGGCGCCCGAGGGTTCGGCGATGGCGCGGCAGTCATCGAAGATGTCTTTCAGTGCGGCGCAGATCTGGTCATTGGAGACGGTCACCACCTCGTCCAGATACTGGTTGCAGAGCCGGAAGGTCTCCTCGCCGATGCGCCTGACCGCCACCCCGTCAGCAAACAGCGAGACCCGCTCCAGATTGACCGGCTCGCCCGCCGCCATGGCCGCCTTGAGGCAGGCAGAGCCCTCCGCCTCCACCCCAATCACCTTCACATCCGGCAGCAGCTGCTTGATGTAGACCGCCACCCCGGCGGCCAGACCACCGCCGCCCACCGGCACGAAGACGTGGGTGAGGTGAATGTCCTGATCCAGCAGCTCCTTACCGATGGTGCCCTGCCCGGCGATCACCTCGACGTCGTCAAACGGCGGTATCAGGGTGTAGCCCTCCAGCTCGGCGAGGCGGCGGCTCTCGCCGTAAGCCTCGTCGAAGCTGTTGCCAAACAGCATGACGTTGCCACCCTGACGGCGCACCGCATCGATCTTGATGTCCGGCGTGGTCTTGGGCATCACTATGATCGCCTTGATGCCAAGCTTGGCCGCCGACAGGGCGACCCCCTGCGCATGGTTACCGGCAGAGGCAGCGATGACACCGTGATCCTTCTGCTCCTGGGTCAGGGTAGCGATCTTGTGATAGGCGCCGCGCAGCTTGAAGGAGTGGACCGGTTGCAGATCCTCCCGCTTCAAACTGACATGGTTGCCGAGCCGCTCGGACAATTTTTTAAGGGTCTGCAATGGTGTCACCCGCGCCGCCTCATAGACGGGGGAGAGCAACACCTTGCGCAGATAATCAGCCGCAGAGACCATTGTTTACTCCTCCAGCTTGCTGCGGTCACGCACCGCGCCCTTGTCAGCGCTGGTGGCGAGCATGGCGTAGGCGCGCAGGGCAAAGGAGACCTGACGCTGACGGTCGAGCGGCTTCCAGCCACGGGCTTCCACGGCAACACGGCGGGCGGCCAGCACGCTGTCGGCCACCTCCAGCACCATGCTGCGGGCCGGAATGTTGATGTTGATGATGTCGCCATCCTCCACCAGACCTATGGTGCCGCCGGAGGCAGCCTCCGGCGAGACGTGACCGATGGAGAGACCCGAGGTACCGCCGGAGAAGCGGCCATCGGTGATCAGGGCGCACTGCTTGCCCAATCCCATGGATTTCAGATAAGTGGTGGGATAGAGCATCTCCTGCATGCCTGGGCCCCCTTTGGGCCCTTCGTAGCGGATCACCACGACTTCACCGGCCTTGACGGTACCGTCCAGAATGCCGGCAACCGCCGTGTCCTGGCTCTCGAATACCCGGGCCGGGCCACGGAAGCAGAGGTTCTCGTCATCCACACCGGCCGTCTTGACGATGGCGCCATCAAGCGCCAGGTTGCCGGAGAGCACGGCGAGGCCGCCCTCCTGGCTGTAGGCATTTTCCAGCGAGCGGATACAGCCTTCGGCGCGATCCACATCCAGCTCGGGCCAACGACAATCCTGGCTGAATGCCTTGGTGGTGCGGATCCCGGCCGGCCCGGCGCGATAGAAGTCCACCACCTCCTGGCTCGGCTGGCGGCTGACGTCATATTCGTTGAGCAGTTCGGCCAGGGAACCACCCAGTACGGTGCGGGTATCCCCGTGCACCAGTCCCGCTTTTTCAAGCTGGCCCAGAATCGCCACCACACCACCGGCGCGGTGTACATCTTCCATGTGGTACTTCTGGGTGGAGGGCGCCACCTTGCAGAGCTGGGGCACCTTGCGCGACATGCGATCGATATCGGCCATGGTGAAGTCCACCCCGGCCTCCTGCGCCGCCGCCAACAGGTGCAGCACGGTATTGGTGGAGCCGCCCATGGCGATATCCAGCGCCATGGCGTTCTCGAACGCCGCCTTGGTGGCGATATTGCGCGGCAGGGCGGTCTCGTCATCCTGCTCATACCAGCGCTTGGCCAGCGTCACGATGCGCTGGCCCGCCAGCTTGAACAGCTGCTCGCGGTCGCTGTGGGTCGCCAGCATGGAGCCGTTGCCCGGCTGGGAGAGGCCCAGTGCCTCGGTCAGGCAGTTCATGGAGTTGGCAGTGAACATGCCGGAGCAAGAGCCGCAGGTGGGGCAGGCGCTGCGCTCCACCTGTTCGCTCTGGGCATCGGACACCTTGGGATCGGCACCCTGGATCATGGCATCCACCAGATCCAGCTTGATGATCTGATCCGACAGCTTGGTCTTGCCCGCCTCCATGGGACCGCCGGAGACGAAGATCACCGGGATGTTGATGCGCAGGGCAGCCATCAGCATCCCCGGGGTGATTTTGTCGCAGTTGGAGATACAAACCATGGCATCGGCGCAGTGGGCGTTGACCATGTACTCCACCGAGTCGGCAATCAGCTCCCGCGATGGCAGGGAGTAGAGCATGCCGCCGTGGCCCATGGCGATGCCGTCATCCACAGCGATGGTGTTGAACTCTTTGGCCACCCCGCCCGCAGCTTCGATCTCGCGGGCCACCAGTTGCCCCAAGTCCTTGAGATGCACGTGACCCGGCACGAACTGGGTGAAGGAGTTGACCACGGCGATGATGGGCTTGCCAAAATCCTGATCGGTCATGCCGGTGGCACGCCAGAGGGCGCGGGCCCCGGCCATGTTACGTCCGTGGGTGGTGGTGGCGGATCTCAACTTCGGCATTATCTCTACTCCCTGAATGCCCATATGGGCTCGATGCGTTATGCGGTGATGATACGAGTGGATCGGAATCGATCCTGGTGAGGACTCCACTGGGCAGCCCTCACCGGAAGCGACTCGGGGAGGCATGACACCTCCCCTCTCTCATCAGTCGTGAACTGGCGTCAGCCAGCCCCACTTGTCCTCGGTCTGACCGTTGAACAGGCCAAAGAAGGCGTTTTGCAGCTGCTCGGTCACCGGGCCACGGCTGCCAGCGCCGACCTTCATCCGATCGACCGAGCGTACCGGCGTCACTTCGGCGGCGGTGCCGGTCATGAAGATCTCGTCCGCCACGTAGAGCGCCTCGCGGGGCAGCGCCTGCTCACGCACCTCGTAACCCAGATCACGGGCCAGCGTCATGATGGTGTCGCGGGTGATGCCGGGCAGGATGGCGGCGGTGGCGGGCGGGGTAAACAGCACGCCATTCTTCACCAGGAACAGGTTCTCCCCCGCCCCTTCGCTCAGGTAGCCGTTCACATCCAGCGCCAGCCCCTCGGCGAAGCCGTTGCGTTTGGCCTCGCGACTGATGAGCTGGGAGGAGAGGTAGTTGCCACCCGCCTTGGCGCCAGTGGGGATGGTGTTGGGGGCGAGCCGGTTCCAGGAGGTGACACAGACGTCCACCCCGTTTTTCAGCCCCTCTTCACCCAGATAGGCGCCCCACGGCAGGGCGGCCACCATCAGATCAGCCTTGGCATCCAGCGGTGGATGCAGCCCCAGCCCCACGTTGCCGACAAAGGCCAGCGGGCGCAGATAGCCGCTCTTCAGGCCGTTCTCGCGCACCACGGTGCGGCAGGCTTCATTCACGTCGGACTCGCTGTAGGGCACGTCCATCCAGTAGATTTTGGCTGAGTCGAACAGGCGGCGGGTGTGCTCCTGCAGACGGAAGATGCAGGTGCCTTTGGGGGTATCGTAGGCACGCACCCCCTCGAACACCGAGGAGCCGTAGTGCAGGGCGTGGCTCATGACGTGTACCTGGGCATCCTGCCAGGGCACCAGTTTGCCATTGAACCAGATGTATTGCGGGTGAGTGGCGGATTGGGAAGACTGTGACATTGACGTTGCTCCTTAAGCTCTGATCCGGGGTTGCTGTTCCAGTGCATCGACCCGGGAGACGTCCACCAGCTTCACCAGCTGGCTCCACAACTGCTGGATGGGACGAACCGACTCGACAGTAACCGTGATCCGCAGCTGTTGGCAATCCTGCTCCGCTCTCGTTTCCATACTAAGAGCGCAGAGATTGAAGCCACGGTGACGCACCACCCGCAGCACCCGCTCCATCACTTCGGGTCTGGGCTGGGCGTGGATATGCAGGGTGTGTTGTTCAAATGCTGGCTGTGCAAGGGTGTGCGGGCTCATGGGCGTTGCTCCATCATCTTGTGGTTGGCGACTCCCGGCGGAACCAGGGGCCAGACGTTTTCTTCCTCTGAAATAGCCACATGCAGCAGATAAGCGCTTTCGCTCTTCAGCAGGCGGTCGAGGGCACCGGCTATCTGCTCCTTACATGTGATGGTCTCACCCGGAATGCCGAAAGCGGCAGCCAGGGCGACGAAATCGGGGTTGTCGGAGAGGATGGTCTCGCTATAGCGGCCGTCGAAGAACAGCTCCTGCCACTGGCGCACCATGCCGAGGCGCTGGTTGTCCAGCAGTACCATCTTCACCTTGAGCTGGGCACGGCGGATGGTGCCAAGCTCCTGCACGTTCATCATGAAAGAGCCGTCACCGCTCACCAGCACCACTTCATCCTCCGGTCTAGACATCTTGGCGCCGATGGCGGCGGGCAGACCGAACCCCATGGTGCCGAGACCGGCGCTGGAGAGGTGATTGCGCGGGCTGGTGAAGCGCATGTGCTGGGCCACCCACATCTGGTGCTGACCCACATCGCAGGCCACCACGCTGGTCTCCGGCAGCCGGGCGGAGAGCTGCTTGAGCAGCGCCGGAGCATAGATAGGCTGACCGGGATGGTCATAGCGAAAGGCATACTCACGGGCCATGTTCGCGCAGTGCTCACGCCATGGGTCGATGGCGAGAGGCTGCCCAAGCGCTGGCAGCACCAGCTTGAGATCCGTAGTGATACCCACCTCGGCGGCGCGGCGCTTGCCAAATTCGGCGGCGTCCACATCGAGATGGATCACTTTCGCCTCGGGGGCAAACTCCTCCAGCTTGCCGGTTACCCTGTCGTCGAAACGGGCTCCCACCACCACCAGCAGATCGCACTGCTGCACCGCGTAGTTGGCAGCCTTGGTGCCGTGCATGCCGAGCATGCCCAGATAAACGGCACTATCGGGATCGAGCGCACCAATCCCCTTGAGGGTAGTGACCGCAGGCATGCCGGTGACGGCAGCAAAGTCGCGCAGTTGCTGCTCGGCATTGGCCATACCCACCCCGCCACCGACGTAGAGCACCGGGCGCTCGGCAGCGGCGATCAGAGTGCGAGCAGCGGTCAACTCCGAGGGATTGAGCGCCTCTGGCTCTTCCACCGCAAACAGCGGGCTCTGGGCCAGCACGGCAGCAAGTTGCACATCCTTGGGAAAATCGATCAACACAGGCCCGGGGCGCCCTTCACTGGCGATGGCGAAAGCCTCTGCCAGCACTCGCCCCAGATCGGCGGCATCGGTCACCATGAAGGAGTGCTTGGTGCAGGAGAGGGACATGCCGAGCACGTCGACCTCCTGAAATGCATCGGTGCCGATGGCGGCACAGGGCACCTGACCACTGATGGCCACCAGCGGCACAGAGTCGAGCAGCGCCTCCGCCAGACCGGTTACCAAGTTAGTTGCGCCGGGCCCGGAGGTGGCGATGCAGACACCCACCTGACCGGAGGCACGGGCATAACCCACCGCCGCCATGGCGGCCCCCTGCTCGTGGCGGCAGAGCTGATGGGCCAGACCCCCGTCATACAGGGCGTCGTAGACCGGCATGATGGCTCCGCCCGGGTAACCAAACACCTGGGTCACACCCTGTTTCTTGAGAGCCTGTACCAAAAACTGCGCGCCGTTCATGTGGAAAATCCTGTCCTGTAGTCGAAAAAAAACCCCCGAGCGGTGAGGCTCGGGGGTCGCTTGTTTCGTTCTGTCCGGTGGTGGGTCTATCCCTTGTTCCGTGCAGCTAAACGAGCCCCGAGCGGTGAGATAATAATCACCACTAGGACCACAATAATGCTGACGAAACGGGAGGCCATGTTCATAGTTACAACCGGAAATCCTGTGAAATTGGGGCGGTTTGCACCGCGAATGGCTATTAGAACTAGCATGGTGATTTTTATTGGGCAAGCCTTTTTTCTGTGACAACCCACTGATTTTGGCTATTCCCCAGCCGGAACCCTGGAATAAAAAACCAACAATAAGCCGTTAGTCAGAACATATATCAACTCAAGGACGGGATTTATGTCATTAGCTGTGGTTTATAGCCGTGCCAGCCTCGGGATCGCGGCACCACAAGTCACGGTGGAAGTTCACCTCTCCAACGGCCTGCCCGCCTTCAACATGGTCGGCCTGCCGGAAACCTCGGTGAAAGAGTCGCGGGATCGGGTGCGCAGCGCTCTGCTCAACGGCAACTTCGAGTTCCCGAGCAAGCACATCACGGTCAATCTGGCGCCCGCCGATCTGCCCAAGGAGGGAGGCCGTTTCGATCTGGCCATCGCCATCGGCATTCTCGCAGCTTCCAAGCAAATCCCCGCAAAATACCTGCTCGATCACGAATTTTTGGGGGAGTTGGCCCTGACCGGCGAGATCCGTCCCGTGCTTGGGGTGCTGCCCGCCGTGCTTGCCTGCCGCGATGCGGGGCGCACCCTGCTGGTGCCGCGAGAGAACGGCCCGGAAGCCTCGCTGATCCAGGATGCCGAGGTGCGCACCGCCCACCAACTGCTGGCCGTCACCGCCTGGCTGGCGGGACAATACGAGCTGCCGCTGCCGGCCCCTCAGACCACGGATGCCCTGCCCGACGTGCCGGATCTGCAGGATGTGATCGGCCAGTCACAGGCCAAGCGGGCGCTGGAGATCGCCGCCGCAGGCAGCCACAACCTGCTGTTCATCGGCCCGCCCGGCACCGGCAAGAGCATGCTGGCCAGCCGCCTGCCCGGCATTCTGCCGCCACTCAGCGAGCAGGAGGCGCAGCAGACCGCCGCCATCCACTCCATCGGTGGCCTGACCCCGCGCGCCGGTCACTGGCACCACAGACCCTATCGCACGCCCCATCACAGTGCCTCCGCCGTGGCGCTGGTGGGCGGCGGCAGCCACCCGCGCCCCGGCGAAATATCGCTGGCTCACAATGGCGTGCTGTTTCTCGACGAACTGCCGGTATGTATATATTGTCTATTACATGGACAAATTTTATCTATGCATATCAACAACATACGTAAATCCACTTAGAATATCGTATGGACATTTATGTACATATTAATATTTAAATCTATCAACAATATGTACATGTGGGCGAGTAATAGAGTTTCATAACAGATCTGGCGGTAGGCCAACGTTTCATGATGCGCAATGACGAATCCAGGAGGACGGAATGAAGAGTACTGAACAATGGAGCAGCTTTGATGCGGCTGACGACTTGGCCACCGAGGCCGACATGGTTGCCTATCTGAAGGCAGCTCTTGAAGATGGTGATCCGGCGCTGCTAACTGCGGCGCTTGACGATGTGGAACGTGCTCGCGCCAAACTGGGTGGCCAACCGCGCTACACGCTGGAAGAGCTGCTGGCTCAGTGTGACCCCAGCGCCACCGCAGCAAGTGAGATTGATTGGGGTTCAGATGTTGGATTGGAACGCTTTGAGTAACTACTGCTATCTGATCCGCGGATTGTAAGATGATTTACCGCCATAACATTTTTTGCATATCTCGCGCTCCTGCCCATCTATTGTTCGATGAAATGTCTTCTGCCGGTGCATTGATAATGGGTGCTTTACAGTAAGCGCCCCTGAATCAGCACCTGTTTTTACTGAGATCACCTCGGCACACTGAAACCCATCGTATCTACGTTGGGATTTCCGCTATGACCACTCAAGAACGCGTTGATTTTTGGCAGCGCCA
>NZ_JAACGC010000053.1:0-30272 GCF_029237385.1 Aeromonas sp. 1HA1 | reverse complement strand
G
Organism: Aeromonas sp. 1HA1; assembly: GCF_029237385.1. Lineage (NCBI taxonomy): Bacteria > Pseudomonadati > Pseudomonadota > Gammaproteobacteria > Aeromonadales > Aeromonadaceae > Aeromonas > Aeromonas sp. 1HA1. Next base: position 30,271 of record NZ_JAACGC010000053.1, on the reverse strand, counting down.
CGAACAGGGATTGCAGGCTGGAGCTCACTCTGGGAAGGCTGGCAAACACTGCAAAGTAAACTGGACGGCTTTATTGCCGCCAAAGAGATGATGGCTTCGGGGATCAAGATCTGATCAAGAGACAGATGTACCATCACACTCAACTAACCTTAGCTTTCCGAAATAACCATCCCTCTCCCAATTCGGCATTATTTTCACAATAATCTTTCTTTCATATATGGCTTTGATTTTTAATGCACTTTCTGATAAAGCATCATCAATGAACTCTTTAGGAAAACAATAATCGCTAAATGCCCACTCATTCCCATCAATATCTGTTATTTCCAATATTGAGTCATCATTGTATGGATCAAGAGTAAGGGCTCTGGTATTACGTTTATCATGATACTGATAAAAGCCACTATAATCGGGGTGCCAGAAAGCCGGGTCTGTTATTTTTGCGCAAACTTTAGATGTTTCATCCGAAAGACTACATTCAAACAGATAATTATCAATCAAATATTCCATTTCAATATCAGTGATTTTCTTCGGATGCTCAACGCTTAGCTTTGCAATTGATCCAATATCTTCTAAAAAGTATAAAGGCTGCGTAGTTACCAACGGTTCCCCATATACATAAGGATGTAATATTAGATCAAATTCCAAACCAGAGAAATATATTATCCTACACAACCCTTTACTTTCATGTAATTGGCAAGAATAAACAGTAGCTGCCATTTTAAGCCCCTTAGTTAAGGTTGACATAGATGGTTAATTTACTCTTACCTAAATAACCATAGACATTATTTCCGAGGAAGTATAACGACTGCAATATAATAAACATTATTGAATATAAGAAGGGCGCTTTCACGCCCTTTCTATATTAATTACCCTTCCTGATTTTCCTCCGCAACCGGCTCGACACCGGCGGCGGGTTCAATCTCGATGCGATCGACCCGCTGCAAACCACGGGGCAGCTTGGCGCCACGGCGGCCGCGCTCGCCACGGTAGTAGTCGAGATCGGCGGGCTTGAGGGTCAGCTTGCGCTTGCCGGCAAACAGGGTGACATATTGCCCCTGCGGGATAATGGCGGCCATCACCATAAACTCTTCCCGCGCCTTGACCCGCGCTGACGGAATGCTGATGAGCTTGTTGCCCTTGCCCTTGCCAAGTACCGGCAGGGTGTTGAGCGGGAACAACAGCATGCGCCCCTCGTTGGAGATGGCCATGCAGAGATCGGTCTCTGGCGAGCCAATCTTCTGGGGTGCCATCACCTGGCCCCCTTCCGGCACTGTGAGCAGCGCCTTGCCATTCTTGTTCTTGCCGATGAGGTCGTCATAGGTGCAGACAAAGCCGTAACCGGCATCGCTCGCGATCAGATACGGCTCGCCTTCATTGCCCATCACCAGATGGCGCACCTCTTCCCCCGCCCCCAACGCAAAGCGGCCGGTGAGCGGCTCGCCCTGACTGCGGGCAGATGGCAGTGTGTGCGCTTCCAGTGCATAGGTACGCCCCAGGGTGGAGAGGAACACAGCCTGCTGGTTACTGCGGCCACAGGCGTGGACCAGATAGTTATCCCCCGCCTTGTAGGAGAGCCCCGCCACATCCACGTCGTGGCCCTTGGCGGCCCGCACCCAACCTTTATCGGAGAGGATGACGGTGACAGGCTCGCTCGGGGTCAGCTCTTTTTCAGTCAGGGCTACCGCGCTGGCGCGCTCCACCAGCGGGGTGCGGCGATCGTCGCCGTACTTCTCGGCATCCGCCAGCAGCTCTTTCTTGAGCAGGGTATTGAGGCGGCGCTCGGAGCCCAGGATCAGTTGCAGCTTGTCCCGTTCAATCGCCAGTTCATCCTGCTCGGCGCGCAGCTTGAACTCTTCGAGCTTGGCCAGATGGCGCAGTTTGATCTCGAGGATCGCTTCGGCCTGGGTCTCGCTGATATTGAAACGCTCCACCATCACCTTGCCCGGCTCATCCTCGGTGCGGATGATCTCGATCACCTCGTCGATGTTGAGGTAGGCCACCAGCAAGCCTTCGAGGATGTGCAGGCGTGCCAACACCTTGTCGAGGCGATACTGCAAGCGACGACGTACCGTCTCGCGGCGGAAGATGATCCACTCGGAGAGGATCATCTTGAGGGTCTTCACCTGCGGCCGGTTGTCGAGGCCGAGGATGTTGAGGTTGACCCGGTAGTTCTTCTCCAGATCCGTGGTGGCGAACAGGTGGGCCATCAGCCCCTCCATATCCACCCGGTTGGAGCGGGGGATGATCACCAGACGGGTCGGGTTCTCGTGGTCCGATTCATCGCGCAGGTCGGTGACCATCGGCAGCTTTTTCGCCACCATCTGGGCGGCGATCTGCTCCATGATCTTGGCGCCGGAAGCCTGATGGGGCAGCGCCGTGATGACGATGTCGCCATCCTCCTCGTTCCACACTGCTCGCTGCTTGATGGAGCCCTTGCCGGTCTCGTAGATTTTGCGGATGTCATCGCGCGGTGTGATGATCTCGGCGCTGGTCGGGTAGTCCGGCCCCTTGATGTGCGCCATCAGTGCATCCAGCCCCGCATCGGGGTTATCGAGCAGCTCGGCACAGGCGTAGGCCACTTCCCGCGCGTTGTGAGGCGGGATGTCGGTCGCCATCCCCACCGCGATGCCGGTGATGCCGTTGAGCAGTATGTGGGGCAGGCGGGCGGGCAGTACCACAGGTTCTTTCATGGTGCCGTCGAAGTTCGGCGTCCACTCCACCGTGCCCTGGCCCAATTCGGAGAGCAGCAGCTCGGAGAAGCGCGACAGGCGCGCCTCGGTATAACGCATGGCGGCGAAGGATTTGGGATCGTCCGGCGCACCCCAGTTGCCCTGACCGTCCACCAGCGGGTAACGGTAGGAGAAGGGCTGGGCCATCAGCACCATGGCTTCATAACAGGCGCTGTCGCCGTGGGGGTGGTATTTACCCAGCACGTCACCCACGGTACGGGCGGATTTCTTGTGCTTGGATAGGGCAGAGAGCCCCAGCTCGCTCATGGCGTAGATGATGCGCCGCTGCACCGGTTTGAGACCATCGCCGATATGCGGCAAGGCCCGATCCATGATGACGTACATGGAGTAGTTCAAGTAAGCCTGTTCGGTAAAGGTGCGCATTGGCTGGCGCTCTACCCCGTCCAGACTGAGCTCGATAGCATCACTCATGTGATTTTCTCTTTCGGTTCGGGAGCCGCCACAGGGCGACTCCGGCTAAATGCTTGCTGGCCCGCACAGGGCCAGCCGACGGCTTAGATGATGGCGAGGTTGCCCTGCTCGATCAGCCACTCCCCATTACTGAGAGAAGTGAACTAGATGATGGCAAGGTTTCCCTTCTCCTCTAACCATTCACGACGATCGCCGGAGCGTTTCTTGGCCAGCAGCATGTCCATCAGTTGCAGGGTCTCGTCCCCCGCCTCCATCTCGCCCATGGTGAGTTGCACCAGACGGCGGGTATTGGGATCCATGGTGGTTTCCCGCAGCTGTTTCGGGTTCATCTCACCCAGCCCCTTGAATCGGGTCACCATCACCTTGCCTTTCTTCTTCTCGGCCTCGACCCGCTGCAGCACGCCGTTCTTCTCGTCCTCGTCGAGGGCGTAGAACACCTCCTTGCCGATGTCGATCCGGTAGAGCGGCGGCATGGCCACATAGACGTGGCCCTTGTTGACCAGGGTGCGGAAGTGCCTCACGAACAGGGCGCAGAGCAGGGTGGCGATGTGCAGACCGTCCGAGTCCGCATCCGCCAGAATGCACACCTTGCCGTAGCGCAGGCCGCTGAGATCCTCGGAGTCGGGATCCAGGCCGATGGCCACCGAGATATCGTGCACCTCTTGGGAGGCGAGCACCTGACCGGCCTCCACTTCCCAGGTGTTCAGGATCTTGCCGCGCAGCGGCATGATGGCCTGAAACTCGCGGTCGCGCGCCTGCTTGGCGCTGCCGCCCGCGGAGTCACCCTCCACCAGGAACAGTTCGCCCTGCATGGGGTCGGCGCAGTTGCAGTCGGTCAGCTTGCCGGGCAGCGCCGGGCCTTGGGTAATCTTCTTGCGCACCACCGTCTTGGCGGCGCGCAGCCGGCGCTGGGCGCTGCTGATGCAGATCTCGGCGATCTGCTCCGCCAGCTCGGTGTTGCTGTTGAGGAACAGGCTGAAGGCATCCTTCACCACCCCCGACACGAAGGCCGAGCTCTGGCGCGACGACAGCCGCTCCTTGGTCTGACCGGCGAACTGGGGATCCTGCATCTTGATGGAGAGGATGTAGGCGCAGCGATCCCAGATGTCTTCCGGGGTCAGCTTGACCCCGCGCGGCAGCAGGTTGCGGAACTCGCAGAACTCGCGCATGGCGTCTAGCAGGCCCTGGCGCAGGCCATTGACGTGAGTACCGCCCTGGGGCGTCGGGATCAGGTTCACATAGGATTCGGCGAGGCACTCGCCCCCTTCCGGCAACCAGCAGAGCGCCCAGTCCACCGCAGACTGTTCGGTGCTGAAGGCGCCGACGAAGGGCTGCTCCGGCAGGCAGGTAAACTGCTTGACCGCATCGACCAGATAATCCTTGAGGCCATCTTCGTAGCACCACTCCAGCTTGATGCCGGTGTTCTTGTCGAGGAACTTGATGGTGAGGCCGGGGCAGAGCACGGCCTTGGCCTTGAGCAGGTGCTCCAGCTTGGTAACCGAGAAGCGGGGCGAGTCGAAATAGCTCGCCTGCGGCCAGAAGCGCACCCGGGTGCCGGTGTTGCGGCGACCGCAGGTGCCGGTGATGGTCAGCTCCTGCACCTTGTCGCCACGCTCGAAGGCGATGTCATAGACCTGACCGTCGCGACGCACCGTCACCTCGACCCGATCAGAGAGAGCGTTCACCACCGAAATACCCACCCCGTGCAGACCGCCGGAGAACTGGTAGTTCTTGTTGGAGAACTTGCCCCCCGCGTGCAGCTTGCAGAGGATCAGCTCCACACCACACACCCCCTCCTCCGGGTGGATATCGACCGGCATGCCGCGGCCGTCATCGATCACCTCGAGAGACTGGTCTTCATACAGGGTCACCTCCAGGGTACGGGCGTGGCCCGCCAGCGCCTCGTCGACGCTGTTGTCGATGACCTCCTGGCCGAGGTGATTGGGCCGGGTGGTGTCGGTATACATGCCGGGGCGACGACGCACCGGTTCAAGGCCATTGAGGACCTCAATGGCATCCGCATTGTATTGAGTGGACATGGAGGGCCTTGCGAATTGACGTTTGGGGAGAATCTTAACTGCTACGCGGGGGCAGAACAAACTCCCCGCGCCGAAAGCTTGATCTGAAGGGCCAAGCTTGACTCAACGGCCGACTCTCGGGTCGGCCCGTATCTTGTTATTCACGATCCGCGGGATGGTTGATCCCGTCGCGCAGCGGCACCTCATCCAGCTCAAACGGGTTGACCCCCTCAAGGCAGGCGAGGTTGTAGCCATACTCGGCCGGGTTGGATCGCCGTTGATGATGGGTATAGATGCCGCAGATGCTGCAGAAGTAGTGTTTCGCGGTACGGGTGTTGAACTGGTAGCTGCGCAGCGCCGCCTCCCCCTGCAAGATCTGGATCCCTGAGAGCGGCACCGAGGCCACGATGGCACCGCGGCGTCGGCAGAGAGAGCAGTCGCAGCGGCGCGGATCCACCACGCCATCCGGCAGGGTAAGCACCAGCACCACGGCCCCGCAGTGACAGCTGGCCTTGTGCTTTTCCTCAATAGGGGTGTTGCCGATGAGCTTGAGCATGTCACCTTCTTGCCTTGTGTATAAGGTGCCTTTGCTACAACCCCAGAAAGCGAACGATCTGGGCGGGGTAGCGTTCAAACGCGACAAAAGCGTGGTTGCCACCGCACTCCAGCGACAGGCGGGCAAAGCGGTATTCATCCAGCACCTTGCGATAGTCGAGCACCTCATCTTCCTGCTGTTGCAGGATCCAGAGCCGCTCGGGGGCCGTCACCGGCACCGCCAGCGCCCGCAGCTCGCCCATGTGTGCCGGCAGCAGCTCGTACTGCTCATCGGTATAGGGATTGGTCTGAGGGCCCAGGTAGTCGCACAACAACTCGTGAGGTCGCACCGCCGGGTTGATCAGGGCCGCGCGACAGCCATACAACTCACTCACCCGGGTGGCCATAAAGCCGCCGAGGGAACTGCCCACGGCACCAAGCTTGAGGCGGTCACCGTGGCGGGCGATGGCCTCTTCAACGGTCTGCGCTATGGCGGCCCAAGCCGCCGCCGGCGTATTGGGCTGGGCCGGAATAATGAGCTCGATGTCGGGTCTGTATTGCGCCACCCAGGCAACCATCTGCTGCGCCTTGGCTGAGCCGGGGGAAGAGTTGAAACCGTGCAGATAAAGCAAAACGGAGGTCATGAAAGCGGCCTCCTCAATAGCCAGTGGCATCGGGGTCGGGCACAAACTGCCCCACCGGCAGACGCCACACCTGGCTCGCTACCCGGCCATCCGGATGCAGGGTGAGATAGCGCCAGCCCGGACCTGATTCGTCCAGCGCGAAGCCATCGCTGAGCGGCTTGAACTGAATGCAGGTGGAGGGGCTGGCAATCAGCCGCACTCCGCGATGCATCTCGTCAAATTCCTGATGGACATGGCCAAACAAGATGGTTTTCTGCTGGGGATGACGAGCCAGCACGGCGAACAGATCGTCGGCGTTCTTGAGATTGTGCTGATCCAGCCAGGCGCAACCCACAGGCACGGCCTGATGGTGCAAGGCTATCAGGACATGACGCTCGGGGTGCTGGCGCAGGGCCTGGTCGAGCGCCGCCAGCTGATGATCGCCGAGTACGCCGTGAGGTTTGCCGCGTACCTGGGTATCCAGCAGTATCACCTGCCAGTGCTCCCCCACCAGCTGCTTGGCCTCGCTGATCCCGGCCGCATGCAGGTATTCGGTCATCAGGGGGCCGTCGTCATGGTTGCCGGGCAGCCAGTAGATGGGGCGTGCCAGCTTTGCCATCATGCTGGCAAAGCGCTGGTAGGATTCCGGACTGTGATCCTGCGACAGATCGCCGGTCGCCAGGATCAGATCAAACGGATGATCATTGGCCTGCACCCGCTCCAGCACGGCAGCCAGGCTCTCTGCGGTGCGTATAGCCAATAGCCGCCCCTCGGCACTCGCGAAGAGGTGGGTGTCGGTAATTTGTAACAGGCGCACACTGCCGTCCTGCGCCTGGGGTAGCTCTGTTTCCAAAATCACGCTTCTTATAAGTTCAACTAGAGGATATTTATCTGGCTGGCACCATGTCTGAGACAAAATCTTAGCCAATCGGCCAGGAACAGATTTACCTGCTCCTTTTCATCCCGCTGGTGCATTTTTTTATTGGGATAATCATAACGTGGTTGCAACCTCGAAATCTGTTGCGCCGCACACACTTCCGCCATCCGCACGTCATGATACAAACGAATCTCGATGCGAGCCTGCAAGTAGCTCGGCAACTCCGGGTTGTGCTGGGCCAGGATCACCTGACTGGTGAAGCGGCTCTCCTCGCTGACGGTGAGCTGGAACTGCAGGCCATTACCCACCTGATAGCGGCGTTCGGCCCCGACTGTGCCACCGGGTGGCAACAGTTTCATCAAGGCCATGTAGTTCACCTCACAGGTACGCTGCAGGGACATTAAGTCAGGTACATAGCGTTTCATCGAGCTCTGGACTAACGGCATCTCACAGCTCCATCAATCAACACCCGTGAGTAGTTCACCTCGCAGGTACGCTGCAGGGACATCAAATCAGGCACATAGCGTTTCATCGAGCTCTGGACTAACGGCATCTCACAGCTCCATCAATCAACACCCGTGAGTAGTTCACCTCGCAGGTACGCTGCAGGGACATCAAATCAGGCACATAGCGCCTGGCCTGGGTGCGAACGAGCGCCACCTTTAGCGCCCCGCCAACCAGCGCGCCCGCAGCTCGCCGTGATTGAGGGCCAACCACTGCAAGGCAATGACGGAGGCCGCGTTGTCGATGCGCCCCTCTTTGAGCCAGGCATAGGCCTGCTCGCGGCTCACCACGTGCACCCGGATATCCTCACCCTCTTCCGCCAGACCGTGGATCCCCTCGGCCTTGCTGGCATCCACCTCGCCCACATAGACCTCGATACGCTCTGTGCTGCCACCCGGGCTCACCAGATAGCTGATGGCATGCTCGCAGCGACCCACTTCGATCCCAGCCTCTTCCACGGCCTCGCGACGCACCACGTCTTCGGCGGTTTCCCCTTCATCTATGATGCCGGCCACCAGCTCCAGCAGCCAGGGCGTGGCGCTGGTCTCGATGGCGCCGATGCGGAACTGCTCCACCAGCACTATCTGGTCGCGCACAGGATCATAGGGCAGCAGGGCGCTGGCATGGCCACGCTCGAACAGCTCGCGCACTATGGGTTCATTCCAGCCCCCCGCAAATAACCTGTGCTGTAGGCGATAGACGTTTACTTTGAAGAAGCCGTTATATCCTGATGATTTATCGATAATTTTTACATCATCGGCAGAATAGTGACGGGTTTGGGGCAAGGCTTGCTGCGACATACGAGACTCCCGCCAGCTTGACTTGGCTCGGTTTGACCATAAAATCCGAGAACATGAATGAACATTCATTCACTCGTTCCCGACGGAGATGAGGGATGGATTTTAGCAGCCACAGGGTATTTGGCTAGGCACGAGGGGGAGAAAACTCCCCCTCGTGCCTGACGTTCTTGTCGCTGGAAAAGAGCCAGTTATCATAAAATTTTGCTTATAGTGGAGCGATTAAGCTGAAATCAAGCTTGGTCAGTGACAATAACCCTCCTTCATCCAGCGACAGCTTTGGGTTAATACATAAGGTTAAAACGATCAATGAAAAGAACACTCTTGTCAGCCATGGTGTTGCTGGGCGTCAGCGCCGGCGTCCATGCCGAAAACCTGCTCGATATTTACCAACAGGCCCAGATCAAGGACACCCAGCTGCAGGAATCCAAGGCCAGGCGTGACCAGGCCTTCGAGAAAATCAACGAATCCCGTGCAACTCTGCTTCCACAGGTCGATCTGGAAGCAGGTCTGAGCCACCTGCAAAACAAAGGTGATACCCTGACCGGTTCGACTGCCAACGGAAAAGTTGCGCTAACGCAATCCCTCTATCGTCGCAGTAACTGGATCAACCTGGATATCACCGAGAAGAGCGCCACCCAGTCCGACGTGGCCTACAACCTCGAAGCCCAGAACCTGATGCTGCGCACCTCCCAAGCCTATTTCGACGTGCTCAAGGCGATGGACATCCTGGAGTTCGTTCGCGCCAACAAGGCTGCTGTGGAACGCCAGCTGGAACAGACCCAGCAGCGCTTCGAAGTGGGCCTGACCGCCATCACGGACGTGCATGAGGCCGAGGCCGAGCGCGACAAGGCGCTGGCCGACGAGATCAGTGCCGAAAATACCCTGGACAACAGCTACGAGAGCCTGCGTGAACTGACCGGCATCGATCACCGTAATCTGGCTGTGCTCAACACCGAGCGATTCAGCCCGCAGAAGACCGCTTTTGGCTCCGAAAAGTGGCTGGAGCTGGCACTGGACAAGAATCTGCAACTGCACAACGCGCGTATCGCCAAGGACATTGCCAAGGAGCAGATCGACCTGCAGAAGACCGGTCATGAGCCGACCCTGGATCTGGATGCCGGTCTGAAGACCAGCTATACCGATTACAAAGACGAGATCCGCAACCCCGATGGCAATGCCAATCAGTCCAACATTGGCCTGACCTTCAAGCTGCCTATCTACAGCGGTGGCGCCACCAGCTCCAAAGTGAAGCAGGCCCAGTACGACTACGTGGCTGCCAGCGAGCAGCTGGAGAAGAACTTCCGCTCGGTACAGAGCACTGTGCGCTCCTCTTACAACAACGTGAACGCCAGCATCGGCTCGGTACGCGCCTACAGCCAGTCAGTGGTCTCTGCCGACAGCGCCCTGAAAGCGACTGAAGCCGGTTACGAAGTGGGTACCCGCACCATAGTCGACGTGCTGGACTCCACCCGTAAGCTGTACGATGCCAAGCAGAAGCTCTCTGCCGCTCGTTACAGCTACATCCTCAACATCCTGAGCCTGAAACAGGCTGCCGGTGTGCTGGAAGAGAAAGATCTGGTGGAAGTGAACCAAGGCTTGATGCCTGCCACGGCAAAAACCAAAACCAACGCCTGATAGCCGCTATCGGGAATGAAGAAGGCGACCACAGGGTCGCCTTCTTGTTATCCGGATTGCTGTCGAGCTGAACGTGCGGAAGTGTCAGCCCCGCCATGTTACGGGGCCAATAGAGCAGTTAGCCGCGCTCGCGGATAGTCTTGATGATATCGGAGGTAGAGCAGCCATCCTCGAAGTTGAGCACGCGCACCTCACCGCCATTGGCGGTCACCTCGGCGTAACCAGCGATATCTTCCGGCTTGTAATCCCCCCCCTTGACCAACAGGTCGGGCAACACTTCAGCGATCAGCTGCTGGGGCGTATCTTCGGCGAAAGGCACCACCCAGTCCACGGCGCCCAGCGCGGCCAGCACGGCCATGCGGCGGTCGGTCGAATTGACCGGGCGACCCGGCCCTTTCAGGCGACGGACAGAGTCATCGGTATTGACCGCCACTATCAGGCGATCCCCCAGCTTGCCGGCATTGGCGAGGTAAGAGACGTGACCGGCGTGCAGTATGTCGAAACAGCCGTTGGTCATCACCACCTTCTCCCCACGCAAGCGGGCAGCCTGCACGGCAACCTTGAGCTGAGCCTCGGACATGACGCCAAAGCCAGTCTCCTGCTCGGTGTAAAGCGCATTGGCAAGCTCGACCGGGCTGACGGTGGAAGTACCCAGCTTGCCGACCACTATGCCGGCGGCGGTGTTGGCCAGGGCACACGCCTCTTCCAGGCTCATGCCGGCGGCCAGCGAGGTGGCCAGGGTGGAGATGACAGTATCACCGGCACCGGTCACGTCGTAGACCTCTTGGGCCAGGGCCGGCAGGTGCAGCTCTGGCTGACCTTCGCGGATCAGGGTCATGCCGTTTTCAGAACGGGTGACCAGCAGGGCCTCCAGCTCGAAACGCTTGACCAGCGCCAGTCCCTTGGCAACCAGATCCTCTTCACCTTTCACCTTGCCCACCACAGCCTCGAACTCGGACATGTTGGGAGTCAGCAGGGTGGCGCCGCGATACTTCTCAAACTCGGTCCCCTTGGGGTCGACCAGGACGGGAATACCAGCGGCACGGGCACGCTGGATCATGCCGGGTACATCGTTGAGGGCACCCTTACCGTAGTCGGAGAGGATCATCACGTCGCAGTTAGGCAGCGCCTGCTCCACCTTGTGCATCAGCAGAGTGGAATCGACATCATGGAACGCCTCCTCGAAGTCGAGGCGCAGCAGTTGCTGGTTGCGGGAAAGCACCCGCAGCTTGGTGATGGTCGGATAGTCGGCCAGACGAACGAAATCACAGGCGACCTTGACGCCAGCCATCTGGCCAGCCAGGGCATCGGCGGCCTCATCCTGACCGGTCAGGCCCAGCAGCACGGCGTGAGCGCCCAGTGCGGCAGAGTTGAGGGCCACGTTGGCAGCGCCACCCGGGCGCTCCTCAATGTGTTCAACCTTGACCACGGGCACCGGGGCCTCGGGCGAGATCCGGCCGGTGGGGCCATGCCAATAGCGGTCCAACATGACATCGCCAACGACCAGAACGCGGGCTTTTTCAAACTCGGGCAGGGTGATCTTCATCTGTATCGACTCTCAAAACCTGAAAAATTCAGTTCCGGATTTTATCACACTCTTTTATACGGTGTAGTAAAAGCAAACCTGTGATTTCCATTTGAGGCACAAAAGAAACCCATAGTTACAGTTCACGCCACGCGGCTCTGACACAGGCTACCCCTCTGACCAGCACACAGCCATTCGCCCCCGCCCCCCCTTTTCGGCTAGAATCCCCGATTGTGTTTGCGAACAAGAGATTATCCATGGCCCATGACAACGCTCCTCGCCTCGAGCCCCGCCTGTTTCATCCCCGTTACTGGGCAAGCTGGTTCGGCCTTTCCCTGCTCTGGCTGCTGGCCTTGCTGCCGTGGCACAGCCAGATGTGGCTGGGCCGCCAGCTCGGCCGCCTCGCCGCCAAGATACTGAAGTCACGGGTGAAGATTGCCCGTCTCAATCTGGAACTGGCGATGCCGGAACTGACCCGAGATGAACGGGAAAAACTGCTCAAAGCAAACTTCGAGAGCGTCGGCTGCGCCATCTTCGAGGTGGGCATCGCCTGGTTCTGGCCAGACTGGCGGATGCGCAACCTGATGAAGGTGGAAGGGGAAGAGCACGTCATCGCCGCCATGGAAAAGGGTCAGGGCATGCTGCTGCTCTCCTGCCATTTTTTGACGCTGGAGCTCAACGCCCGCTGTTTCGGTCTGGTACGCCCCGGCGTGGGGGTCTATCGCCCCAACACCAATCCGGTGCTGGAGTATGCCCAGTACCACGGCCGCTGCGCCTCCAACAAATATCTGGTGGACCGGATGGACGTGAAGGGGATGATCAAGGCGCTGCGCAACGGCGACGCCCTCTGGTACGCGCCGGATCACGACTACGGCTCCCACGCCAGCGTGTTCGTGCCCTACTTCGCGGTAGAGCAGGCGGCGACCATCACAGGTACCGCTACGTTGGCGCGGGTGAAAAACACCGTCACCCTGCCCTGCTACAACATCCGCACCAGCGAGGGTTACACCCTGCATATCGGGGCCCCGCTCGCCGACTACCCATGCGGTGACGAGATGGCAGATGCCGCCCGCGCCAACCGCGAGATTGAAGCCGCCGTGCGCAAGGCGCCAGAGCAGTACATGTGGCTCCATCGCCGTTTCAAGACCCGGCCCAATCCGGATGACGCTGGCTACTACTGAGTCAGAAAAGGATGAAAAAACCGCCGCGAGGCGATTTGTGATGGCCTGCAGTCCGGAAAGCGTTTTCATTCGTGGCTGCATCTTTAATGAGTGACAGTGCCGAGCCGCGGGTCAGGCCCCGCCAGGAACAATAAAACGAACGAAGGGAAGCGAACATGAAAGCCACTCTTTTAGTGAGCGCCCTGTGCGCATTGACAGGTTGCAGTCACCAGACCCAGAGCGTGCACCTCACCTCTCTCCCCCTGAGCGACATCACGGATGTGAATGCCCACTGGAGCCCTCTCGGCAGGAACGAATCCCGCTACCCCAAGGAAGCCATACTGGCCGAAAAAATGGGGTGTACCTCGCTCGAGTACGTGATCAATGCAGCAGGCCGGGCCGAGCAGATCCGCGTGCTGACACCCAGTGAGGACGCATTCAGCGAGGCCGCCATGGAGACGCTGCAACAGTGGCAATGGCAGGCAACTGCCGCCAATTCGGGCCATCTCCCCGTCAAGTCCCAAACCCGGTTCGAATTCTGTATCGAGCATAACGGCCAGCCCTGTGACACCCGCGGACTGGCGCAGCGCTGCCCGGGTGAGGACATGGTTCGCAGCACGGGGCACGTCTACACCCAGGTCTGAGCACAACCCCCCATGGCGGTACATCCCACATGAAAAAGGTGAGCTAACGCTCACCTTTTTCATTGTCGCCATTGTTCGTCACTGCCGCGCCCTGCAAGGCACAGATGTCATGCCACCGCGAGCAGCCAGGCAGCGATGGCCAATTGCAGCCGCACATAGTCGACGCGATGGAACAGCGTCGACAGGGCAGCTTGCCACCCGGTGTCGGCCGGTTCCTGGGCCAATAAGGCCAGATGAGTCGACAAGTCGGTCAGCGCCGCCAGCCACACTGGCGCCTGCGTAGCGGCAGCATCGACAATGAGCGCAACCCCTTGCCGGATCGCAAGCAGCGCCAGTTGTCGCTGCTCGGGGTCTGCCTGCTCCAGCCAGTACTGCTCGTGATGTTGCCAATGTTGCAGGCCCGAGGTGATACGCATCACGGCATCGCTCCCATTGGCTACAGGCAAGGATTGCAGCGTCAGCGGCTTGCCGAGTCCCGCCAGCCGATAGCCTCGCTGCGCCTTGGATTGCGCCCCCAACCTGACCCAGCCAAGACCGGCCAGCTGCTCTGCCAACCCGAACAGGGCCCGTGCATCGCCAGACTTGAGTTCCAGCTCCAACTCATTGATGCAAGTCTTGCCCAGCGAACCGACGATCTCGCCCTGATCCCAGGCCAGCTCTATCTCGGCGCCCTCGAAGGCTATCAGCCAGTAGCGGCGCAAGAAATCAGTCCTGAACTGGGCAACCAGCCTGGTCTGGATTTCGTCGCGCACCACCAAGCTCGGCCAAAGCTCGGCTGGAAAAGCCGCAAGCAGGGGCACATCACCCTGCACGGGGGCATTATATTCAGGCCTGGCATGCAATCCCCCCACCACCTGACCCCGACATTTAATCGTCTGCTCGGCAAAATCATCGCTGCGACGAATACGCAATCCCATTTCCAGCCGACGTAAATCCAGGGGCGGCGTATCAAAATAGACATTGCCTAGATCGACCTGGGAACTTGATATAATTTCAAGTAAATTCAAAATCTTGGATAGTGGGCATTGAATATCTTGTGAGACAAAAAACTTTATCTCGATCTCAGTTTGCATAGTCATTCCGGGCTGGCAGGCAACTTTGGGGGGCACAATGTGAAACGCGAGGATATAATGCCCGTGATACATCAGGATTAATTCACGGTTTTATTGATGACGCAGTTCGGTTACCATGCGCCCCTCATAAAATCGTATCGAGTGTTTTTTCACCGACACAGGTTTGTCCATGCCAGTAAATACTATTTTGGGGCTTTTTGCCAAGTCCCCCATCAAGCCGCTGCAGAAGCATATCATCAAGGTTCACGTGTGCTGCGAGCAGCTCATTCCCTTCTTTGATGCCGTTGCCGAAGACCGTTGGGAAGATGCCGAGAAGATCCGGCAGCAGATAGCCCAGCTGGAAAAAGAGGCGGACATCCTCAAACGTGAAATTCGTCTGAAACTGCCTCGCGGCCTGTTCCTGCCGGTCGCCCGTACCGACCTGCTGGAGCTGCTGACCCAACAAGACAAGATTGCCAACCGTGCCAAGGATATCTCCGGCCGCATGCTTGGCCGTCGAATGGAATTCCCTGCCGAGATGCGTGCCGATTTCATGGCCTATCTCAAACGTTGTATCGATGCGACCGCCCAAGCCGAAAAAGCCATCGGAGAACTCGATGAGCTGCTCGAAACCGGCTTCAAAGGACGTGAAGTTGAAATGGTTGCCGAGATGATCCATCAGCTGGATCTTATCGAGGACGATACTGACACCATGCAGATCGGACTGCGCCAACAGCTGCAAGCCGTTGAGCAGAAATACAATCCGATCGACATTATGTTCCTCTACAAGATCCTCGAATGGGTAGGTGACCTGGCAGATCAGGCCGAGCGCGTTGGCGCCCGTCTGGAACTGATGCTGGCTCGTTCGTAATCGACTGACTGGGTAAACACTATTAATGGACATTATCGCGAATTACGGCACGACTCTGGTGCTCGTGGCGGCCTTGTTCGGCTTTTTGATGGCCTGGGGTATAGGCGCGAATGACGTGGCCAACGCTATGGGCACATCGGTCGGCACCAAATCCCTGACCATACGTCAGGCGATCATCATCGCCATGATCTTCGAATTTGCCGGTGCCTATCTGGCCGGTGGCGAAGTGACAGCGACCATACGTAACGGCATCATAGATACCAACGCCTTTGTCGACACGCCAGATCTGCTGGTGCTCGGCATGATAGCCTCCCTGCTGGCGGCCGGTGCCTGGTTGATCCTGGCCTCCTACTTCGGATGGCCCGTCTCTACCACCCACTCCATTATCGGCGCCATCGTCGGCTTCGCCGTGGTGAGCATAGGTCCGGAAGCGGTTCAGTGGGGCAAGTTCGGCGGTATAGTCGGCTCCTGGATCATCACCCCGGCCATCTCCGGCATCATCGCCTACTTCATGTTCATCAGCGTGCAGAAGCTCATCTTCAACACAGATGATCCCCTGGCCAACGCCAAGCGTTACGTGCCTTTCTACATGTTCCTGACCGCGCTGGTGATCTGTCTGGTGACCATCAAGAAGGGGCTGACCCACGTTGGTCTACACCTGAGCAATGGCGAAGGGGTCCTGCTCTCCACCATCATCTCCATCGCGGTGGCATTTGCTGGCTGGCTCTACATTCGCGGCCAGCAATACAACCCGCAGGATGACAGCAAGATGCACTTCGCCAACGTGGAGAAAGTATTCGGCATCCTGATGGTGATCACCGCCTGTGCCATGGCCTTTGCCCACGGCTCCAACGACGTGGCCAACGCCATAGGTCCGCTCTCCGCCGTGGTCTCCATCGTCGAAAGCTCCGGTCAGATCGCCGGTAAGTCCACCATAGCCTGGTGGATCCTGCCCCTCGGCGGCATAGGTATCGTCATCGGCCTCGCCACCATGGGCGAGAAGGTGATGGCCACCGTCGGTACCGGCATCACTCACCTGACCCCGAGCCGTGGCTTCGCCGCCCAGCTGGCCACAGCCGCGACCGTGGTGATCGCCTCCGGCACGGGTCTGCCCATCTCCACCACCCAGACGCTGGTGGGTGCCGTGATGGGTGTCGGTCTGGCCCGTGGCATAGCCGCCCTGAATCTGGGGGTACTGCGCAACATAGTGGTCTCCTGGATCATCACCCTTCCCGCCGGTGCCATCCTGGCCATCGCCATCTTCTACGTGCTGCAAGCCTGTTTCTCCTGATACGCGCAGCCGCAAACAGCCCGGGTCACTGACCCGGGCTTTTTTATCTCAGCGCGCTCATCCACACCTTGGGGGCGCGAGCAACTTGCATCCCCTGCCTTGCAGGCGCAGACTGTTTGGCCTTGTTTTGACTCAAGGCGCTTATCATGACTCCTGCCATCAACCTTCTGAAAAAGCTCAAGATACCGCACAAGCTCTACCCCTATGAGTGCGCAGCTCACGACGATTTCGGTAAACATGCCGCGACCCAGCTCGGCCTGCCGGAAGCCCAGGTGTTCAAGACCCTGGTTGCCCATCACGACAAGCAAGCAGTGGTCGCCATAGTGCCCTCGTCGGGCATGTGCAGTCTCAAGCAGCTGGCCAAGGCCACTGGCCTGAAGAAGGTGGAGATGATGAAACCGGCCGAGGCCGAGAAGCTGACCGGTTACAAAGTGGGGGGCATCAGCCCGCTGGCCCAGAAAAAACGGCTGCTCACCGTACTCGACGACTCTGCCATGGCATTTGACGAGATACTGGTGAGCGGCGGCAAGCGCGGCCTCTCGGTCGGGGTGGCGCCACAGGACATGCTGACCCTGCTGCAGTGGATCGCCGCCCCCATAGGTGAGCACCATGAGTAAGCCCTGGTACCGACAAACGAGGCCCCGCTGGCGGGGCCTCTGTCATCTTGCCAGGTCAGTCGTAATTGGTACGACAGGCGGCTGTCAGCTCGGATAATCGCAACCTCTGGCGTCCCTGTTCGTCGAAGTTGGCATCGGCCAACCAGCGCTCGAAACAGGTTTGCAAGGCGGGCCACTCACCATCGATCACCGAGAACCAGGCGGTATCCCGTGCCCGCCCCTTGTCCACCCGGCTCTGGCGAAAGGTCCCCTCGTAACTGAAACCGAGCCGCAGCGCCGCCCGCCAGGAGGGCTGGTTGAGCGCATTGCACTTCCACTCGTAGCGCCGGTAGCCGAGGGCAAAGGCGTTGGCCATCATCAGCGCCATGGCCGCCGTCGCCAGCCGCGATTGTTGCAGGGTTGGCGAGAAGTGCAGCCAACCCACTTCCATGGTGCCAGCCAGGGGATCGATGCGCAGGTAGCTGGCGAGCCCCAGCTCCTGACCGCTCTTGGCATCCATGATGGTGTAGAACTGGGGATCCGCCTTGGCGGCGCACTGCTGTAACCAGCTCCCCATGGCCGCCTCATCGGCAAAAGGCCCGCTGGTGAGGTAGGTCCACATAGCCCCGCTGTCGCTGCAGAACGCCTGCCAGAGGCCTGGGCCGTGACGCTCGGGATCCAGCGGCGCCAACTGGCAGCCCCAGCCACTCAGGAGGTGATGGGGAGGAAATGCAGCCCCCCGCCAATCGGGCAGTGGGGCACCAACCGACTGGCCGAACTCGTTCAGATAGATGTCAGCTGCCACAGGCAATCCCTCCCGTTTGCTGCGATCCCGTCTCGTTGCCGGTGGCGACGGCAAAGCCGTCCTGGCGCCACCGATAGACCAGCTGAGCCTCGTAGAAGACGCTGACCTCTGCCGCGCTGACCAGCCCGCAGCTCAATACCTGACTCATGATACCCCTCCTTGTGACTAGACCCGGATCCGGGTGGTGACGATGGTTTTGACGGAGTTGGCGATAAAGCACTCCTCATGGGCTTGATAGTGCAGTTGTTCCAGCTCGGCCAAAGTGGGCTGCCGGTCACCGGCAAACTGCACCAGCGGCTGCAATGTGACCCTGGTGATGGCCTGGCGACCCCTCTCGTTCGCCTCCATGATGCCCACCGCCTCGTCCCGGTAGCTCTCCACCCGATAACCCGCCCTGGCCACCAGCCAGAGGAAGGTGAGCATATGGCAGCTCGATAGTGCTGCAACAAAGGCCTCCTCCGGGTCGACGTGCTCGGCCACCGAGTAGGGCAAGGGCACCACATGCGGGGAGGAGGAAGCCGGCACCCTGACGCCGCCATCAAACTCCCATCAGTGGGCCCGACTGTAGCGCTGATCGACGAAGGGCTCGCTAACCCCGCACTGCCAGCTGATGTTGGCGCTGTATTCCGACATGCAGACTCCTTTCATTGCCAATATCTGTTGATCCCGAACCTTGATCCTCAATGTAGCGACATAATGGCCTTGCCACGCCGACCAATTTTGCCAGTATGGGCAGACCAATTGTCTGCTTGGAAATAGCCATGTCTGCCCTGCCAACCCTGTTTGCCACTCAGCAACCCAGCGATCTGCCGCTGCACGAGCAACTGGTACGTACGTTGCGAGGCGCCATTCTGGCCGGCCATCTGCCCCAGCACAGCCGGCTGCCCGCCAGTCGTCTGCTGGCCGGCGATCTCGGCATCTCCCGCAGCACGGTAGAGCTGGCCTATGGCCGGCTGGAGGCAGAAGGCTATCTGGTGCGCAAGGTGGGGGCTGGCAGCTTCGTGGCGCTGGCGGCCGTGTGCCCGGCGCCACGTCCGCCCCAATCGGTGGCCGGACTCTCCCGCCGTGGCCAGGAGATGGCGGCAGGGGGTGCCTGTCACGACACACCACACATCGGCACCTCCTTTGCCTCCAGCCAGCCGGATCCCCGCCTCTTCCCACACGGGCTCTGGGGCCGGCTGATGCAGCAACAGTGGCGCCAGCAAGGAGAACGCTGGATGAACTACGGCGACCCGCAGGGATTGCCCGAACTGCGCAGTGTCATCAGCAGCTATCTGGTGCAGTCACGCGGCGTGGTGTGCGAGCCGGATCAGATCCTGATCCTCACCAGCTCCCAGCAGGGGATCCTGCTGGCGACCCAGCTGCTCATCGATGTCGGCGACACCGTCTGGGTGGAAGACCCCGGTTATCCCGGGGCCCGCACCGCCATGGAGAGCGCAGGAGCCAGGGTCCACCCTGTGCCTGTGGATGGGGAGGGGCTCAATCCGCAGGGACACCATCCGGCACCGCGCCTCATCTACACCACGCCGGCCCACCAGTATCCCCTCGGCGTGCCCATGAGCCTGCCTCGCCGGATGGCGCTGCTGAACGAGGCAGAGCGTCACGGCGCCTGGATCCTGGAGGACGATTACGACGGTGAGTATCAGTACGATCAGCGCCCGTTCCCCGCCCTGCAAGGGCTGGATGCCCAGGGGCGGGTCATCTATGTGGGGACCTTCAGCAAGGTGCTGTTTGGCTCGCTTCGACTCGCCTATCTGGTGCTGCCGAGGCCGCTGATGAGTGCCTTCTGCCGGGCCAGGGCCGCCTTCGATGGCCACAGCAACCAGTTGCAGCAGGCGGTCACTGCAGATTTCATCCGTGCCGGTCACTTCGCCACTCACCTGCGCCAGAGCCGGCTCATCTATCAGAGCCGGCGCGATCTGCTGCTAAGCGAGCTCGCCAGTCACTGCCCACGGCTCACTCCGGTTTATAGCGGTGCCGGATTGCAGTGCACCGTACTGCTGCCCGTCGGCGGCGAGGCCCGCTGGACAACCAGCGCCAATACCAGCGGGATAGGCCTGCGCCCACTCGGCCAGTTCTATCTAGGCCCGCCGGGTCTGGAGGGCTGGCTGCTCGGCTTTGGCGCCCTCGACAATCAGACCCTGCGCCGGCTCTGTCGCCAGCTGGGCAGCCTGATGGCATCATCCTGATGAAGTCATCCCGGTAGCGAGACAAGCCCGCGCAGGGCGCAGCCCCAGGCTGCCGGACTATAATGGATGAACCCAAGTCGTAGAGCCTGGCCGAGATGTATAGACTCCTGTTCCTGATCTTCTGCCTTTCTCTCTCCTCCAACCCGATGGCGGCCACCCGCTTCACCTACATCAGTCCGGAGAGCGAACGGGATCCGCGCATGACCTATGACAGGGAGCTGCTGCGTCTCGCCCTCGACAAGACCCGTGACACCTTCGGCGACTATGAGCTGGTGCCCGCCCCGACCATGACCAAGGCCCGGGTGCGGCTCAGCCTGCAGCTCAACAGTTTCACCAACCTGTTTGCCATGGACAGCTACAGCAGCGCACGCGACGGCAAAGGGCTGGCGTATGTCCGCTTCCCCATTCATCTCGGCATCGTCAGCTATCGCGTCTGCTTCGTCAGTCCTCAACAGCAGGCGGCCCTGGCGGAGGTAGATGATCTGGCAGGGTTGCGCCATTTCACGTTTGGTCAGGGCAAGGGCTGGCTGGATGTGGAGATACTGCGCCATGCAGGTCTCAAGGTGGTAGAGGTGGATGGCTACGAGATACTGTTCAAAATGGTGGCGCGCGGCCGGTTCGATCTCTTGTGCCGCGGGGCGAGCGAACTGCGCAGCGAGCTGCTGACCCACAAAGATATAGGGGATCTGAAGATGGATCCCTACCTGCTGCTCTACTACCCGCTGCCCAGAGTCTTCTATACCAATGTGGCAAACGGTGAGGCCCTGAAACGGGTAGAGACAGGGCTGCGCCAAGCCTGGCAAGATGGTTCGCTGCAGGCCTTGTGGCGCCAAAGCTTCGGCCCCGCCATCGCCTTTGCCGGGCTCAAGCAGCGGCGTATGCTGCGACTGGAAAACCCCTTCCTCGAGGGGATCAGCTTCGACTACCGCCCCTACTTCTACAACCCCATGACGGATCGCTTCGGCGATCCATGATGGGCCTCAACCCTGTTCGCGGCAGAGCGCCAGCCAGGCCTCGGCGGTGCGGGAGAGATAGCGTTCGCTCGGCCATATCACCCCGAGTCGCCAGCTGAGCTCGGGCAGGAGCGGCCGCAGCACCAGACCGTCCGGGGTCAGCCGACGGCAGATGGGTTCGGGCAAAAAGGCGACTCCCATGCCGCTGCGCACCATGGCGGTGAGAAAGTCCCACTGGCTGCTGCGGGCCGCCACCTGGGGCACGAAGCCCGCCTGCTGGCATGCCTGCTCCAGCCGCTCGCTCAGGGTGAAGGCCTGGGTGTAGAGCAGGAAGGGTTCATCGCGCAAATCCTCCAGCCGGATCTCGCGGCACGCGCGCCAGCGCGGCAAGTCCGGCAGCACCACCTGGATGGGATACTGATCCAGCTCCAGCGCGCTCAGGGCGCCCCCCTCCCGGGTCGGCAGCATGGTGATGGCCAGATCCAGCTCCCCCGCCAACACCGCCTGCTCGATGCGCCGACCGCCATATTCGACGATGGAGAGCTCCACCTTGGGATAACGGCTGCGATAAGTGCGGATAAGATCCGCATAGACGTGGCCCACCATGGGCGGGATGCCGAGGGCTAACCGGCCAAATTGCAGGCTCTGCAGATCCGCAAGCTCGGCCTCCAGCTGCTGCATCTCGGCCAGTATGGTCTGGGCCCGGTTGAACAACACCTGACCGCTGTCGGTCAGGGTGAAGCGGCGCCCTTCACGGTTGAGCAGCGGCTGACCCAGCTCCTCCTCGATGTTGCGGATCATCTTGCTGATGGTGGGCTGAGTGACGAACAGCTTCTCGGAAGCGCGGGTGAAGCTCTGCTCGCGTACCAGTTCGACAAAGTAACGCAGGGCTCGGATATCCATAGTGCTCTCTCACAGGCGGCAGGCCTTAATCATGCCTCTTTGGCATGAATTTGATAATTTAAATTCATTTTTTGCAGGTTTAGCCTGTCCCTATACTGTGAGCCAGTTCACAGAAAGACACCCATCATGAAAACCCTCTGCATTCGCTGGTTACAGACGCCCTTCCAAATCGCCCTGCTGGCCGCCATCTGGCTGCTGGCCGATGCGGCGGTACGCACCTTCCATCTGCCGCTGCCCGCCAACCTCACCGGCATGCTGGCGCTGCTGGTCCTGATCCTGCTCGGCGTGGTCAAGACCCAGTGGTTCAGCGCCGGCGCCCGCTGGCTGCTGGCCGAGATGCTGCTGTTCTTCGTGCCGGCCGTGGTGGCCGTGGTCAACTATCAGGATCTGCTGTTGCAGGAGGGGTGGCGCATCATGCTGGTCTTGCTGATCAGCACCGCCCTGGTGCTGGGCACCACGGCACTGGTGGTGGACAGGGTCTATCGACTCGAGCTGAAGCTGGCCCGCCGGAGCCGCCGTCATGTCTGATACCCTGCTTGGCCTGCTCTGCTTCGCCCTGACCCTGCTGTTCTACTACGCCAGCAAGTGGCTCTATGGCCGCAAGCGCATACTGCCGCTGATGCCGCTGCTGCTGGCCCCCACCCTGTTGGTGGCCGTGGTGCTGCTGTTTCATATCCCCTATCAGGACTACATGGCCCAGTCCCACTGGCTGCTCTGGCTGCTGGGCCCGGCCACCGTTGCCTTTGCTGTGCCCGTCTATGAGAATCGCCAGCTGATCCACCGGCATTGGCTCTCCCTCTCGGTCGGGGTCGTCGCCTCCGTCATCATGGCGGTGGGCAGCACTGTGCTACTGGCGCGCTGGCTACACCTCTCCGACATGTTGCAGCGCAGCCTGGCGATGCGCTCCATCACCACACCGTTCGCGGTGGAGGCGACCCGCGCCATCGGCGGCCAGAGCGATCTCACCGCCCTGTTTGTAGTGCTGACCGGCGTCATCGGCATGGCAGTGGGGGAGAGTGTGCTCACCCTGCTCGCCATCCGCAGTCGCCTCGGCAAGGGGGCCGGTTTCGGCGCCTCGGCCCATGGCGCCGGTACCGCCAAGGCTTACCAGATGGGTAACGAGGAGGGCGTCGTCTCCAGCATGGTGATGATGATAGCGGGCATGGTGACTGTGCTGTTCGCCCCCCTGCTCGGCAAGGTGTTCTGGTAATCCGGCTTGCGGTCAAGCCAGGTCCGTTTTTCCCTGCCAGGGGCGGCAAGCCCGCGCCTCTTGACACGCACCTCAGCAAAAAGCCCGGGTCAGTGACTCGGGCTTGTTGATGACGGACAGCTGGCAGACGCCGCGACTACTCCTCGATAAAGGTCCACTCATCTCGCACCCGGCTGATGGCATCGAGCCGGCGCTTGGCGAGCTGCTCGCGAATGGCTTCGCCCTTGAAACCGGCGGCCACTATATCCTTCACAGGCACGGCCTGGGCTGCGCCGAGCGCCTGGGCCACATAGTCGGGCTCGGCATAGACCCGCTCCTCGAAGCCGGTACGGCCGTGGAAGTCGGCGCGGCAAGCGTCCAGCAGCTGGGCGAAACGCTCGGGTCTGCGCCAGGCATCCGCTTTGTCGAACACCTTGAGCAGGGTCGCGGGCTTGAGTTCGAAGGCAATGTGAATATGGGTGTGCAGATCGCTCACCAGCAGCGCCAGATCACGACAGTCGTTCGGCACCCGAAAGCGTTCGCAAAAGTCGCGGATCAGCGGCAGTCCCTTCTGGCCGTGACCGTGGTGGCTCGGCCAGAAGGCGGGCGGGGTCAGCCCTTTGCCAAAGTCGTGGCACAGGGCAGCAAAACGCACCGCCAGCTCGGGAGAGAGGCGACACGCCTGCTCCAATACCATGAGGGTGTGGATGCCGGTGTCTATCTCCGGGTGCCACTTGGCGGGCGCTGGCACACCAAACAGGGCGTCCAGCTCCGGAAACAGCGCCTTGAGGGCACCACATTCGCGCAGCACCTCGAAAAAGATCTGGGGTGTCTGTCCCAGCAACACCTTCTCCAGCTCCTTCCAGACCCGCTCCGGGGTCAGGTGGGCCAGCTCGCCGGCGTCGGTCATCTCGCGCATCAGCGCCAACGTCTCGGGGGCCACGACGAAACCCTGGGCGTGGAAACGGGCGGCGAAACGCGCAACCCGCAGGATGCGCAGCGGATCCTCGGCAAAGGCCGGGGAGACATGACGCAGCAAACGTTGCTCCAGATCCTGAATGCCGCCATAGGGATCGTGCAGCCGACCCTCGTCATCCTCGGCGATGGCATTGACGGTGAGATCCCGGCGCAGCAGATCCTGCTCCAGCGTCACCTCGGGGGAGGCGTGGCAGACAAACCCTGTGTAACCGCAGCCCTGTTTGCGTTCGGTGCGGGCAAGGGCATACTCCTGCTGGGTCTTTGGATGGAGAAACACAGGGAAGTCGCGGCCCACCTGGGTGAACCCCAGTGCCAGCATCTGCTCCACGGTCGCCCCCACCACCAGGTGATCCCGATCCCCTTGCGGCAATCCCAACAGGCGATCCCGCACTGCGCCCCCAACCAGATAAGTCTGCAATCTCTGTCTCCCTTGATAAACCTGCCTCGATTATACCGGTTTTGCCTGGCGGACACGATGACACCGCCATGCCTCCCGCGATCAGGCTGCCGTGATCACCCGGCCGGCTTGGCCCGACAGCCACAGTGGCCCACCACAACCAGACCACATTCGATAAAAACAGCGGTTTTGGCTGCCAGATGCGCCAGCCCCCCTTATGGCATCCGGGTCTTTGACATCCCAGTGGGGAGGCTTTAACCTGCCGCCCATAACAATGGAATGGATCCTTATGTACACACAGTTCTTCGGTCTGTCGGAGCCCCCGTTCTCCATCTCGCCCAACCCCAAATACCTCTATATGAGTGAACGTCACGGGGAGGCCCTCGCCCACCTCAACTACGGGTTGCAGGATGGGGGAGGCTTCGTGTTGCTAACCGGGGAAGTGGGAACCGGTAAAACCACCGTCTCCCGCTGCCTGTTGCAACAGTTGCCGGCCGAGACCGAGATCGCCTACATCCTCAATCCATCCCTGACCGAGCGTGACCTGCTGGCGGCCATCTGTGACGAGTTCCAGCTGCCGTACGACAAGGACGCCGGTCTCAAGCTGCTGTTCGATCTCATTCGCGATCACCTGCTGGCCAACCTGGCAGCAGGCAAGCGCAGCGTGGTGCTGGTGGATGAGGCCCAGCATCTGCTGCCCGGCGTGCTGGAACAGCTGCGTCTGCTCACCAACCTGGAAACCGACGAGAAGAAACTGCTGCAAGTGGTGCTTATCGGTCAGCCAGAGCTGCAACAGATGCTGCGCCAACCCCTGCTGCGCCAGCTGGCTCAGCGCATCACGGCCCGTTATCACCTGCTGCCGCTTTCACATCAGGACGTGGATGCCTATGTGCGCTTCCGGCTGCAGATCGCAGGCTGCGTCCAGCCCATCTTTACCCCCAAAGCGCTCCAGACCCTGCACCGCCTCTCCGGCGGCATTCCTCGCCTCATCAACCTCATCTGCGACCGCGCCCTGATCGCCGCCTTCGCCCGTGGCAGCCACAAGATAGTCCACGGTGACATCAGCCTGGCGGCCTATGAGGTGAGCGGCATTCGCGACGAAGGCACCTGGCAGTCCGGCCTCATGGTCGCTCTGGCAGGGGCCTTGCTGGTCGCCACCGGCTGGTGGGGCTGGCAGCTCTTCGGCTTCTTCCCCGAGCGCCCCGTGATCAAGGTGGAGGTGCCGGTCAAGGTAGACGACACCCCGGAGCAGCAGGAGCAGCTGACCCGCGCCATCAATCAGGCGCTGGAGCCAGAGAGTGCCATGCAGAATCTCTACAAGGTGTGGGGCTACCGGACAGAGCTGGAGGAGGCGACCTGCGACAACGCACCGCGCGCCGGTTTGCGTTGCCAGGAGGGCGATGCCTCGCTGGCAGAGCTGCAAGCCCTGCAGCACCCGGCCCTCATCAGCCTGACCGACGAGACGGGCGGCATCTATTACGCAACCCTGGTCAGCCTGGGGCCGGACAAGGCCAACCTGCTCATCGGCAACCAGAGCTGGCAGGTGGACAGGCAGTGGCTGTCAGACTTCTGGGGTGGCAGCTACACCCTGCTGTGGCGCATGCCCAAGGGCGGCGTCGCCCTGATTGGCAACAATGCCGGGGCGACCCAGGTGCAGTGGCTGGACAACACCCTCAGCCGCGCCTTGCAGCAGCCGGATCGCAAGGTGCGTCGCTTCGACGCCGAGCTCAAGAGCAAGTTGCAACAGTTCCAGCGCGAACAGGGGCTGAACCCGGACGGCATCGCCGGCAGCAATACCCTGCTGCGCCTCAACGTGATGGCCGGCGAACCCATGCCGAGGCTGGAAGATGAGTCCCAACGCATCAGCACACCGGCCACGCTGGATACCATGAACGATGACACCATGGTCACATTGTCGGAGGAGGCTTCCTGATGTCTACCCTGCTCAAGGCACTGCGCCGGGCCGAACAGCCCCAGTTCACCCCCCATATTCCGGCGATGGGGCTGCCCGTCACCCAGGAAGAGGAGCAGAACCGGCGCTGGATCTGGTGGCTGCTGGCCCCGCTTGCCCTGCTGATGGGAGCTGGTGCCAACTATGGCTGGCACCTGTTCAACAACCGCCCCATCGAGAAGACGGTGGAGGTGAAAGAGGTGGTCACGCCGCCCTTCGTGCGGGTCGAACCCAGGCCCATGATCACCCGCCCGCTGCCCCCGCCCCTGCCGGAACCCGTGGTGCGCCCCAGAGTCTCCCCCGACAACAGCGCCCCTGCCGCCAACGGCAGCCAGGGGCTGGCCGAGCGCATCATGAATGCACTTAATAACACGCCGCTGATGGATGAGACGGCACCGCAGGCCCAAAATGAGTCTCAAACCATGCCAATCAGCGCCCTGCCGCTGGAACTGAAGCAGCGGGTGCCGCCCCTGGCCTACGGCTCCCACGTCTTCTCCTCCAACCCGGCCAAGCGGGCCGTGATGTTGAACGGACGTGAGTTTCATGAGGGCAGCGAGGTTGCCCCGGGAGTGACCCTGATCGCCATCGCCCAGGATTACATCATCCTGCAGGTGGCGGGCCAGAACGTCAGCCTCAAGGCGCTGCAGGATTGGCGCGGCTGAGTCCATCACGACCACCAAGCCAGCTCAGCCCCGCTGATCTGGCGTCCATTTCAAGAGGGAGCCTGAGAGCTCCCCTTTTTAATCAATAACATGAGATCCATGTGAGCAATTCAGACAACACCACCTTCGCCACCAGGATCCTGGACTGGTACCAGATCCACGGCCGCAAGACCCTGCCCTGGCAACAGAACAAGACGCCCTATCGGGTCTGGGTCTCCGAGATCATGCTGCAGCAGACCCAGGTCGCCACCGTGATCCCGTATTATCAACGCTTCATGACTCGCTTCCCCGACGTGCAGGCCCTGGCCCATGCTCCCATCGATGAGGTGCTGCACCACTGGACCGGGCTCGGCTATTACGCCCGCGCCCGCAACCTGCACAAGGCGGCCCAGCAGATCTGCGAGCTGCACGGTGGCCTGTTCCCGGAGCGGCTGGAAGAGGTCATGGCCCTGCCCGGCATAGGCCGCTCCACCGCGGGCGCCGTGCTCTCCCTGTCGCTTGGCCAGCCCCACGCCATTCTGGACGGCAACGTGAAGCGGGTACTCACCCGCTGGCTGGCACTGCCGGGCTGGCCCGGTCAGAAACAGGTGGAGAACGATCTGTGGGAGCTTGCCATCCGCCTCACGCCCAAGCTCGGTGTGGCCCACTACAACCAGGCCATGATGGACATGGGCGCCACCGTCTGCACCCGCAGCAAACCCGCCTGCGAGCGCTGTCCGGTGCAGGCCGATTGCCAGGGGCTGTCGCAGGGCAAGCCCACCGCCTACCCCAACAGCAAGCCCAAGAAGAGCATTCCGGCCCGCACCGGCATCATGCTGCTCATTCGTCACGGCGATGAGCTGTTGCTGGAGAAGCGGCCGCCACAGGGGATCTGGGGCGGGCTCTACTGCTTCCCGCAGGTGGAGTCGCTGTCTGAGGTCAAGGGGCTGATGCAGCGGCTGGGGCTGAGCGGCCACGATTATCGGGAACTGAGCGGATTTCGGCATACATTCAGCCACTTCCACCTCGATATTCAGCCTTTCCTGATTGAAATCGATGCGCCACCGGCCCCCCAGCTCATGGAAGCGGATAACCGACTCTGGTATAACTTACGCCATCCTGCAGAGGTGGGTCTGGCGGCCGCCACGGCCCGCCTGCTCGCCTACCCGGACTTACAACCATAGAGGTCAACATGAGCCGTACTGTATTTTGCCAACGCCTGAAAAAAGAGGGCCCGGGCCTGGATTTCCAACTCTACCCCGGTGAACTCGGCAAGCGGATTTTTGACAACATCAGCAAGGAAGCCTGGACCGAATGGCAGAAAAAACAGGTGATGCTGATCAACGAAAAGAAGCTGAACATGATGAACCTCGAGCATCGTCAGCTGCTGGAAAAAGAGATGGTGAGCTACCTGTTTGAAGCGGGTGAAGTGGCCATAGACGGTTATACCCCTCCCAGCCAATAAGCTGATAAGTTGTACTTGCGAGCCAGTGACGGCTATACATTTCTCAGTTCACAGCCAATGACCGGCCTATGGACCAATGGGTTGTACTTGCGAGCCAGCGACGGCTGTACATCTTAAGGTTCACAGCCAATGAATGACGGGCGGCTCTGCCGCCCAGTTTGAGGATCCTATGGGCCGAATTTTTTGGCTGCTTTGCACCCTGCTGTTTCTCTCTGCCTGCTCATCCTCCCCCAAGCCCAACGGGAGTGAGGATGACGATCTCGTCAACGGCAAGGACATTCGCGGTTTCGAACACATGATCAGCGCGCTCTCCCATAACGTGAACGAGATATGGGGGCGTGAGGCGCTGTTCGCGGGCAAATTTGACTACGTCAAATACACGGATCAGTACAAGAGCCGGGCTCACATTAACTTCTCCAGCGGCCACATCATGGTGGAGACCGTCTCCGGGGTTGACCCTCGTGCCCACCTGCGCCGCGCCATCATAGAGACCCTGCTGACCCCGGATGATCCGGCTGAGGTGGATCTGTACTCCGACCGTGAAATTCTGCCCGGTGGCGAGCCCTTCCTCTATGGTCAGGTGCTGGACAACCAGGGCCAGCCGATCCGCTTCGACTGGCGTGCCGAGCGTTACGCCGATTACCTGCTCAGCACGGCGATGAAGAAGCGTACCCTGGGGATCCGCACCATTTTCTTCGTCGACATCCCCATGGTGGCCAACCACGAGGACAAACGGGGTTACAAGTATGCCGGCATCATACGGGAAGCCTCCCGTAAGTATGGGGTCGCCGAAAGCCTCATCTACGCGGTGATCAAGACAGAGAGCAGCTTCAACCCCTATGCGGTCAGCCACGCCAATGCCTATGGCCTGATGCAGGTGATCCCGGCTACCGCCGGGCGGGACGTCTACGTGCGGGTCAAGGGCAAAAACGGCCAGCCGACCCGGGAAGATCTGTTCAATCCGGCCTACAACATCGACGTGGGCACCGCCTACCTGCACCTGTTGCAGACCGTCTATCTGGTGAATATCCAGGACCCGCTCTCCCGCCGCTATGCCGTCATCTCGGCCTACAACGGTGGCGCCGGTGGGGTGCTGAACACCTTCTCCAGCGACCGCAAGGCGGCGCCCGGCATGATCAATCAGCTCTCCCCCGAGGCGGTGTACCAGATCCTGACCGAGCAGCATCCCAAGGCGGAAGCCAGACGCTATCTCTACAAGGTCAATCAGGCCGAGAAGGGGTTCAAGCGCACACTGCCCCGCACCGGCTAAGCAGACAAACAGCAAATGGGCGCCTCCATGGAGGCGCCCTTGTTGCATCTGGCGTACGGCTATCCGGCCTTACTTGGCGACAAACCCGCCCTTGCTCTGCGGAGCGGCCCCGACCCTGACTCTTATACACAAATATTGTGAACTGATTGGCACTTTTCCCGATTTCCAGGATCTGATCTCCTATGTGACTCCCGAACATGGTAACGATCATGCTAACTTTTGCTCTTCATCGTGCGGCC
>NZ_JAACGC010000052.1:0-31208 GCF_029237385.1 Aeromonas sp. 1HA1 | reverse complement strand
CAGCGAATTCCATCAGGGACAGAGGCAGTAGCCTCGATCACAGTCCGGATCTATGGCTGCAATCTCAACCTAACTCACCGTCATCGATTGAAGGCTTGGCAAACCGGGGCGACCATCTATGAACACCACTCCCACCACAGAGACCGTCTGCCAGACAAATCCCTCGTACAGCCAGAGATTGAGGCCGTTGAAGATTGTGGCGCTGGCGAAAATCACTGCCGACATGCCACTCGGGATAGAGAGGGTGACGTGATAGAAGTGATAGAAACAGAGGAAGTTGGTGGAAAAGGGCAAGGCGCCGAGCAGGGCTGCGTAGCGCTGACCCGCCCAGGGTAGGCGCGCAAAACGGCCGCTGACGGTGAGCAGGGCAAACAGCGCCAGCGCCGCCAGCAGGCAGCGATAGAGCACGGACACCTCGATGGGAATAGGGCCGATCCCCTGGCCAGCATCGCCATCTTGTGCGGATTCTCCTCCCAGGCCCACTTTGGCAACCGTTTTCGCGAGGCATTTGGCCTCACGCCGGGCCAGTGGTGCGCACAATTGTCATCTTATCGTCACAGATAACGCTGAGACTCTGGGTAAAACTGGTGTACTATTGACCGCTTACCCATTGAAAGGAATGCCCATTGAATTATCGCAAACGTCAGATCCGTACCCGCCACCTTTGGTTCAGCCACTGGAATGCCCCCCAAGATCGCACCTGTGTTCCCACCCCTCCCGAACCCGTAGTGCCTCACAGTTCCCGCTGAAAATCGACACGACCCGATAGGATTTTTCCGGCAACTTTGCCACTATTGCGCCATCAGGATGGACTGGATATGGCCGCATGTTTCTGGAACGCATTGAAGTCAAAGGTTTTCGCGGGATAAATCGCCTCTCGCTCGGGCTGGATAACACCACGGTTCTCATCGGTGAGAACGCTTGGGGCAAGTCCAGCCTGCTGCGCGCCCTCTGGTGCTTGCTGGGGCAGGATGCCGAACCCTATCAGTTCGAGGCCGACGATTTTCACCAACCGGAAGATCCCGAACTCGCCCCCGCCCGCAATCTGCAGCTGGTGCTTACCTTCAGTGAGCACAGACCCCAGATGTGCCTGCACTCCCATCGTCTGGCCCGACTGGGTGCCTCCTGGGTCAAGCACAAAGACAAATTCCATCGCATCCATTATCGCGCCAGCGCCGAGCTGGAGGCTGACGGATCCGTGACCACCACCCATGACTTTCTCGACGGCATCGGCAAGAGCCTGCCCATCGACAATGCCCATGAACTGGTCTGCCTGCTGATCACCATGAACCCGGTGTTCCGGCTGCGGGATGCCCGCACTGCCCGCAGTGGGGTGGAGGTGCTGAAGTGGAACGACCTGTCGCAGAACCGGCTGAGTCAGTTGGCCAACAAGCTGATCGACGAGCCTCAGCGCATCGGCGAGCCCGAGCTCAAAGAAGCGTTGCAGGCGGTGCGCCAGCTGATGGATCACTACTTCAATGCCCTTGCCCCCATCAAGAACAAGCCCCGCAGTCAGCGGGACATCGTCAATCGCCCCATGACGTTGCGCAACCCCGGCAATCTGCAGGCGTTGCTGCGCAATGCCGACAATCGGGCGCTGCAGCTGGCGATGGCGGGCATGGCGGCCACCCTGCTCAACGCCCGTGGCAACCGCGAGCTGGAGCAGGGCGCGCGCCCCATCATGATCCTGGAAGATCCCGAAAGTCGCCTGCACCCCACCATGCTGGCCCTGGCCTGGGGCCTGCTGGAGCAGCTGCCTGGCCAGAAATTGCTCACCACCAACTCGGGCGACTTGCTCTCCTCCCTGCCTCTGAATCAGGTGCGCCGGCTGGTGCGTCGCCAGCAGGATATCGTCTGCCATCAGCTCGGTGGCGAACATTACAGCAGCGATGATCTGCGCAAGATTGCCTTTCACGTGCGCATCAACCGCCCCATGTCGATGTTTGCCCGCTGCTGGCTGCTGGTGGAGGGGGAGACAGAGATCTGGCTGCTCTCCGAGCTGGCCCAGATCTGCGGTTACAGTCTGCGGGCGGAAGGGGTGCGCATCATAGAGTTCGCCCAATGCGGCCAGTCGCCGCTCATCAAGGTGGCGCGCGACTTTGGCATAGAGTGGCACCTGCTCACCGATGGCGACGAAGCGGGGCTCAAATACGCCACCTCGGCCAGGGCACTGCTCAAGGGAGAGCGGGAGCGGGATCGGTTGACCCAGCTGCCGGCGGCGGACATAGAACATTACCTCTATCACAACGGTTTCGAGGCGGTGTTCAGGCGCGAGGCCGGCGTCGGCGGCCGCTCGACCCTCAATGCCGGGCGCATCATCAACAAGGCCATTCACCACCGCAGCAAACCGGGCATGGCGCTGGCGGTGGTGGAGGAGGCAGAGCGACTCGGTGGCGAGCACATCCCGCCGGTGATCCGCCAGATGTTTGCCAAGGTGGTGGCGCTGGCGCGCGGTCAGGGCTGATCCGCTCGTCTGTCCCGGCAGTCTGACAAGGCGCCGCCACCAAATCCCTGGCCAGCTCTGTTGCAGGGATTGGGGATGGGCGTGGGTTTGGGTATACTCGCCCCCTTCCCGGGCGCCCCACAGGCGCATCCTGAATCCTTGTTGCTGGAGGCGTCATGTTCGTCCAACTCCCTTTTTGGCTCTTTCCCCTGACCGGTCTGATGGCGCTGGGGGCACTCATCGCCCTTGGCATAGTGCTGTGGCGCGGTGACCTCTGCCCGGGCCAGCGCTCGCGGATCACGGCTCAGCTCTTCTCCATCTGGGTGATCACCGGCCTCTCCCTGATGCTGGCGGTGGAGGCCCGGATGGCGAGCTGGTTGATCTGGAGTGGTGGTGCTGCCCTGATCCTGGGGATAGTGCTGTCGCTGGCCCAATCCCGGCTGGAGGGCAAGCGTGCCATCCCGTCCACCCTGCTCTGGTTGCCTGCCATGCCGCTGCTGGTCTATGGCGTTGGCTTGCTGCAAATACAGGGCTGGCTGAGCGGCCTGCTGCAGATGATTGTGTTGGGGGCGGCCTTTGCGCACCTGATGCTGCTGCGGGCGCGTCACCGCTTGCAGGCCTTCAACTTGCTGCTGCCCTTGGCCGGGCTGGTGGCTGCCATTCTGAGCCTGCTCTGGCTGGCGGTGTTGGTGGGATGGCAGGGCAGTGGTGCTGAGCTGGATGCCTTGATCCCCGGTGTGCTGACCCAGACCATCTTGTTGATTGCGGCCCTGCTGCTCTGGTTCAGCCCCATCTATCTACAGCGGGAGACGGCGCCCGTGGTGGTCTCCACCGCCCTGTGCGGCCTCATCATAGCCCAGATAGCGGCGACCAGCGTGCTGCACCAGCTGGCCTGAGCCGTCGCCGCATGAATGAAAAAAGCCCCCCTGAGTCTGTCAGGGGGGCTTTTTGTTGGCTGTAACCCGGGCTTAGTAGAAGTCGTCGGCCCCGCAGATAAAGAGGCAGCTGCTGCGCGGTTGGGCCAGGTATTCCCGGGTCAGCCCCTCCAGCGGCATACCGAAAGTACAGATGTCATTGGGTGAGGGCAGGGCGGTATCCAGGATCCGGCGCCAGTAGCCACCCACCCCCTTGGGCGGGCTTGGCAGGTTAAAGGTGAGTGGCTCCCAGTAGGCGTTAAACAGCACATAGAGCGCCAGCTTGGCTTCGCTGGAGAGCGCCGACATGGCGATGGCGTGGGAGTGGGGGCTGAAGTCTGGCTGGGCGGCATTGACCCCGTGCCAGCAGATCTCACTGTGACGCAGGATCTCGGTCAGCGACAGCGGCATGCTCTCCTGCTCGGGTCGTTGGAACAGGTGCTTGCGATACTGGATCAGCTCCTTCATGAAGCGGAACATCTCCTGTCCCATGACGCTGGGCTGCCAGTTCATCCAGCAGGTTTCGTTGTCCTGGCAGTAGCCGTTGTTGTTGCCGTGCTGGGTACGCAGCACCTCGTCTCCCATCAGCAGCATGGGGGAGCCTACCGACAGCAGGGTCGCCACCATCATGTTCTTGGCCTGACGCACCCGCAGGGCATTGATCTGGGGATCCTCGGTCGGCCCCTCCTGGCCATGGTTCCAGCTGAAGTTGTGATCGCAGCCGTCCCGGTTCTCTTCACCGTTGGCCTCGTTGTGCTTGTGGTCATGGCTGGCCCAGTCCCACAGGGTGAAGCCATCATGGCAGGTGACGAAGTTGATGCTCTTCTCCGGATCGGCGTGGTGATAGTGGTAGATGTCCGGGCTGCCGCACAGTCGCTCCACTAAGGTGGCGATGGCGTTGTCATCCCCGCGCAGGAAGTGGCGCACATCGTCCCTGAACTGGCCGTTCCACTCACGCCAGCGGGCGCCAGCCAGGCTGCCCACCTG
This sequence comes from Aeromonas sp. 1HA1, assembly GCF_029237385.1. Classification (NCBI taxonomy): domain Bacteria; kingdom Pseudomonadati; phylum Pseudomonadota; class Gammaproteobacteria; order Aeromonadales; family Aeromonadaceae; genus Aeromonas; species Aeromonas sp. 1HA1. The sequence continues at coordinate 26,864 of NZ_JAACGC010000052.1, read as the reverse complement.
ATAGAGTCCCCCGGCATCCCAGGCCTCGGCGATGAGCTTGATATCGGCGATGCGGGGATCCGTGTCTATGGTGCGCAGGGTCGGCGCATTGGCTTGGGGCATGCCGGACTCATCTCGCGACAAGATGGCGGCCAGATCGAATCGAAAGCCGTCCACGTGCATCTCCTGACGCCAGAAGTGGAGGCTGTCCATGATCATGCGCAGCACCACCGGATGGGCGCCGTTGAACGTGTTGCCGCAGCCCGAATAGTTGGTGTCCTGCTGATTGCTGTCGAGGATGTAGTAGACCTCGTTGTCTATGCCGCGAAACGAGAAGGTGGGGCCATCGCCCCACCCTCGGCCGTGTGGTTGTAAACCACGTCTAGTATCACCTCGATATTGGCCCTGTGCAGCGCCTTGACCATGTCACGAAACTCGGTGAGCGGATCAGGGCCGCTGGCATATTGGGCGTGGGGGGCAAAAAACGACATCGGGCTGTAACCCCAGTAGTTGGAGAGCCCCTTGGGGGCATCCTGGGGATCGAACTGGAACACCGGCAGCAGCTCGACGGCGGTGATGCCGAGGGATTGCAGGTAGGGGATCTTGTCGATGAGGCCAAGATAGGTGCCGCGCAGCGCAGGGGCCACGCCGGAGCTCGGCGACTTGGTAAATCCCCCCAGATGCAGTTCGTAGATCACCGAACGGGAGAGGGAGTGAGCGGGTAGCTTGTCACCCTCCCAGTCGTAGTCACGGGTATCCACCACCCGGTTCTTGGCACATTCCGCCAGGTTGCTGCCGGGGCGGGCCGCAGCCCTGCGGTCGTAAGTCGGTCCCAGCTCAATGCTGCGACCATAGGGGTCCAGCAGCACCTTGTCCGCATCGAAGCGGGTGCCGTAGTAGGGACGCCACGGACCCTGAATGCGATAGGCGTAACGTTGACCCAGTGGTATGCCTTCTATATGGATGTGCCAGTAGTAAGCGGTACGGTTGAGACGGGGTGACAAAGGGATCACCTCTGGGGTGGTATCGTCGGCACTGGCGAACAGCAGCAGTTCGACCCGACTGGCCAGGCGGGCCCAGATAGCAAAATTGACGCCGTCGTGCTCGGGTGTGGCTCCCAATTGACGGCAATGACCGGCGGATATACGCATGATAAACCTACCCAAAAGGAGGAGTCACAATCCAATTCAGTGTAGTGCGCCATGCTGGCCCCAAACCTGCTTGTCTGAAATAACAGCGCTCTGTTGCAAAATCCTTCAATTTGTGCTGCTTTAACCTACGAATGAAGTTTTTTTAGGATATTTACTTGCAATCTGAGCGCTGGCGCCTATTATTGGCGACCTCAGACGCGGGGTGGAGCAGCTCGGTAGCTCGTCGGGCTCATAACCCGAAGGTCGTCGGTTCAAATCCGGCCCCCGCAACCATCTGAATATCTGAGTCAACAACGCCGATTAACGCATTGAAGATAAAGAGAATTCGAACTGGCTACTGCTCAGCCAAGTCGGAAAAATACGGACGCGGGGTGGAGCAGCTCGGTAGCTCGTCGGGCTCATAACCCGAAGGTCGTCAGTTCAAATCTGGCCCCCGCAACCAACTATTTGTGCTCATGGCGAGGCTGATGCCAAGCGGTGAACGTAAAGACAGCAAACTACTTCTGCTCGGTAGTGCGCGGTGATAAAGGCAGTACAATTCGGACGCGGGGTGGAGCAGCTCGGTAGCTCGTCGGGCTCATAACCCGAAGGTCGTCAGTTCAAATCTGGCCCCCGCAACCAACTATTTGTGCTCATGGCGAGGCTGATGCCAAGCGGTGAACGTAAAGACAGCAAACTACTTCTGCTCGGTAGTGCGCGGTGATAAAGGCAGTACAATTCGGACGCGGGGTGGAGCAGCTCGGTAGCTCGTCGGGCTCATAACCCGAAGGTCGTCAGTTCAAATCTGGCCCCCGCAACCAACTATTTGTGCTCATGGTGAGGCTGATGCCAAGCGGTGAACGTAAAGACAGCAAACTACCCCTGCTCGGTAGTGCGCGGTGATAAAGGCAGTACAATTCGGACGCGGGGTGGAGCAGCTCGGTAGCTCGTCGGGCTCATAACCCGAAGGTCGTCAGTTCAAATCTGGCCCCCGCAACCATCTATTTGTGCTCATGGCGAGGCTGATGCCAAGCGGTGAACGTAAAGACAGCGAACTACTTCTGCTCGGTAGTGTGCGGTGATAAAGGCAGTACAATTCGGACGCGGGGTGGAGCAGCTCGGTAGCTCGTCGGGCTCATAACCCGAAGGTCGTCAGTTCAAATCTGGCCCCCGCAACCAACTTTCTTCTGTTTCTCCTATTTCGTTTTTCCTCTTGTTTTCCCCTCCTTATGTTTCGTGCCGTTTCCGGTCGCTCATCATTTGTACGCATAATCGCGTTTGATATTGATTTTCAAGTGAAAATCTGGCTGTCCCCGCGCTTTGTTGGGTATCATCAGCGATATCTCTTCATGGACGAGGCCCCTGCCCAATGATGCAACAGTTCACTTATTTCCCCCCCCAGATCGATATTCAGGATGCCACCCTGAGCCAGGTCATGGGCCATGGGCTTTCGGCCAACCTGCTGCTGATTGCTGAAGATCTGCGCGCCCCTGTGTTGGCCAGGCCGGAGTTTGCCGCCGTGGCAACCCAGATAGCGCTGGGGCAGAAGGCGCCCTACAGCCTGGTGCTGCACAACAGCCTGCAACTGGTGATTTTCATCGGAGCCCATCCCACCCGGGATCACGCCCTCTACAAACAGGCCAGATCCTGGATAGCCCCGCTGGCCGGTCTCAAGATCGAGCGGATGGGGCTGCATCTGGAAGGGTTTGACGAGGGGGAGAGGGCACAGCTCGCCGAGCTGACACTGGCCTGCCTGTTGGCGGCCAATGTGCCGCTGCCAAGCCACAAGCATCGCGCCGAAGATGAGTGGCGCTATCAGCAGATTGCGGTGTCGCCGCGCTGCGTGCTGGATCTGGCGCGGATCTACGCCGAGGCAGAAGGCAATGGCATGGCGCGGCATCTGGCGGTATCGCCAGCCTCCGATCTCACCGCCCGCAGCTATCGGGAGTGGGCTCGCCAGCTGGCCCAGGTCGAAGGCTGGCAGTGGCACGAGTACGATCAGGCTCAACTGGCAGAGCGGGGGGCCGGCGCCTTCATCGCGGTGGCGAAAGGCTCGGAAGACAACCAGGCCGCCATGGTCAAGCTCAGTTACTGCCCGCCCAATCCGGTGCGCCGGGTAGCCCTGGTGGGCAAGGGGATCTGTCACGACTCGGGTGGCTACAATCTCAAGGTCGCTGGCAGTATGTATGGCATGCATCTGGACATGGGCGGCAGCGCCGTGGCACTGGGCGCCCTCTATGCGATCAGCCGCGCCCGCCTGCCCTACGAAGTGCACTGTTGGCTTGCCATCGCCGAGAACCACATAGGCCCGCTCGCTTACCGGCCGGGGGAGGTAGTCACGGCACTCAACGGCACCACCATAGAGGTGGTGGATACCGATGCCGAGGGGCGCATGGTGCTGGCGGATACCCTCTGCATGGCAGTGCAGGACAATCCGGATCTGCTGATCGATTACGCCACCCTGACGGGGGCCTGCAAACGGGCGCTGGGCAGCCGTTACAGTGGCGCCTTTACCAACCGGCCCCACTGGTTCGGCGAGCTGATAAGCCTGGGCCAGCGCAGCGGTGAGCGAGTCTGGCCCTTCCCGCTGGATGAGGACTATGACGACAACCTCGATAGCGAGTGGGCCGATCTGCTACAGTGTGCGCCGGGCGCATCGCCGGATCACATCGACGCCGCCCGTTTTCTCAACCGCTTCGTGCCTGCCCAGACCCCCTGGCTGCACCTCGATTTGAGCGGTTTTCGCAGCAAGGGGGGCAACGGCGTGGTCAGCAGCGAAGTGACCGGATTCGGGGTCAGGCTGACGCTGGACTTGCTCGCCAGCCCGCTGGGCCGCCGCCATGAACTCGACAAACAAGAACAGTAAGGAATCGTGTGAAAGTACCAAGTTATGACTGGGTGTTGTTCGATCTGGACGAAACACTGCTCGATTTCCCGGTCGCCCAGGCTCTGGAGCAGACCCTGCAGCTTTATGGCGTGACACCGACACCGCCCACGATGGCGGAGTATCAGGTACTGAATCACAGGTTGTGGCAGCAGTACAACTCGGGTGAGATCGATGCGGCCCACCTGCAGCAGACCCGTTTCGCCCTGTTTGCCGAGCAGGTCGACGTGGCACCCATGGCAATGAATGACACCTTCTTGCAGCAGATCATCGCTCTGAGTGTGCCGCTGGAGGGGGTGCTGGAGACACTGCACGCTCTCAAGAGCCGGGTGCGAATGGGGATCATCACCAATGGCTTCAGCCTGCCGCAACGGGGTCGCCTCAGTAAGTTGGGCTGGAGCGACTGGTTCGAGCCCCTGGTCATCTCGGACGAGGTGCAGGTGACCAAGCCTGCCGCCGCCATTTTCCAGCATGCCCTTGCCTTGATGGGGCAGCCGAGCCCTGCGCGGGTGTTGATGGTGGGGGACAACCCCAAGACCGACATCGCCGGTGCTGCGGCGCAGGGGCTGGCTACCTGCTGGTACAACCCGGCCCGTCACGATACCGCGTGCGAGGCGACCCACGAGATCCACCACTTCGCTCATCTCTCCACCATAGTGTTGGGGCAGTAAGCCCCAAGGCGGCGAGCCGATCGTCAGACACACAAAAGGCAGCGCCAGTGCTGCCTTTTGTCATCTTGTCATGTATCAGGCACCCAGACGACTGAGCAGCCAGGATTCGAGCAGGGCGACCCCGTGTTCCAGCACGGCTTCGTCGAAGTCGAACTCCGGGTGGTGATGAGGCGCCGCCAGATTGGCTCCCAGGATCAGGTAGGCGGCCTGACCACCATTGCGCTGCACCCGCTCGATGAGAAAGCCGGCATCCTCGCTGGCGCCAAAGCGGCGGGTGTGGATGGTCTCAAGTTTGAGCGCCTGAGCAAGCGGCACTATCTCTTCGAGCAGGGCCGGGCTGTTCTCGATGCCGATGGCTTCCCCCTGCTTGCGAATGAGGTAGGTGGCGCCCTGCATCATGGCAGCCCCTTCCACTATCTGCTGTACCTGGCCGAACATGTAATCGTTAAGCGCCGGGGTGGCACCTCGGGTCTCCCCCTGCAGGCGGGCATGGCCCGGGATCACGTTGCGACCGCTGCCACCGCTGAGCTGGCCTACGTTGATACGGGTCATGCCATCGCGATGACGGGCAATGCCGAGCATGGCGGTGGTCGCCGTACAGGCTGCCGCCAGCGCATTGCTGCCCGCATTGGGCTCAAGACCGGCATGGACGGCGCGCCCCATAAACTCCACGTCAAATTTTGTTGAACAGAGAAACTCGGTGGGATTGACCACCAGCTCGCCACTGTTGGCATGAATGCCGATGTGCAGCGCCAGCAGGGCATCCACATCGTCGAGCTGACCGCCGGCTGCCAGCGCCTTGCCGCCACGGCACCCCTCTTCGGCGGGCTGGAAAAACAGCTTGATGCGGCCGTTGAGTTGCTCTGCCTGGGCGGCGATCCGCTCGGCCAGCACCAGCCCGATGGCGGTATGACCGTCATGGGCACAGGCGTGCATCCAGCCGGCATTGCGAGATTGCCACCCTTCCTGACTGGGGGGATGCAGCTCATCCTGGCTCTCATCGACCTCTACCGCATCGATATCGAAGCGAAAAGCCAGGGTCGGGCCTGGACGACCGCTGTCCCATACCCCCATTACTCCCGTTATTTCTTTGATGCGGGTCAGCCAGTCGGGATGGGCCCCCTGACGCAGGGCCCGCTCCTTCTGGGCTTGTACGTCTACCTCCCGTCCCATGATGAGGTTGCTGGCCAGCAGCTTGTCACCGAGCATGACGGAGAAACCGAGTTCCGAAAGATGGTGAGCAATGAGGGAGCTGGTGCGAAATTCACACCAGGCCGCTTCGGGCAGACGATGAAGATCACGACGCCACTGGCGTAGAGCATCTTGGGTCATGGTAATTCCTGTATGGCGAATCCAGCGGATATTGTGACGGGCAGGGGGGCAAGAGTAAATCCCGGAGAGGAAATGCAACAAGGGGAGCGATGAGGCTCCCCTTGTGGGCGGTGGCAGTGACATGCAGCTTATATAGTGTGCATCAACCAGTTCTAAATAAGGCTTTCGGTATCACACAGGGTGAAGTAGCCAAAAAAGACAGAGAGTGGTGAATTAGTCAGCGCCTGTGCTCTGGCTGTCATTCAGTCATACAAGATGCTGGATGACTAACCGGCTCAAAGCTGTGACAACGACGGCAGAGAGACGGCAACCAGAGTGAAAAACACGGTAAAAACGGCAGTAACAACAAACTCTTTCATATTTTGTCTCCCTTGGCTGACTGTTGATGGAACAAAGATACCATAACTGTGCGGTAAAACAATAGTAAAATGTATTTATGTTGCCATTTTGAGTGGTGGTGGGTCTAAAGCCTCATTTTTGCATTTTGGCGTCTATTTTATCATCTTGTCTTCTCTGTGATGCTGATGAGCGCTTTGGGTTTGAGGTGTAAGTCTATAAAATTCATATTGTTATATGTTTGTCACGTTGGCTTTTTGATGGGTTTTATATGAGGCTTTTCGGGGTTGATTGAAATTTAATTCGGTTTCAAGCCCCTCTTTGGCGTCTGAAGTTGTCGTCGAAAGCAGGTTGGCTTATTCCTTGGCTGAATGTGAAGGCTGCATCCATTTTTTGTCGCATCTTGTACCGTGAAGCCTGACAGGACGCCTCCTTCAGGGGGCGGGGGCTGCACCCGCTTCTCAGTCAGCGCGTAAAAATAGCGAACAAAACGGGAGGTTTGCCATTGAGGGTGGGGCGTATGGTGGCCCCTGCAGGGCGAACATTTGCTCATGCCATGTGTCTGTGTGCCCCGGCGTCACCGGTTGCCTGTGGTGGTGGGAGGAGGTCCGGGGGCTGACCTTGCGCCCGATGCCGGTAGAGGCTATCCAGCCAGTCGGCATACCCGAGAGACGTGAGCGGCTAACCTTGGCAACAAACCGGCGTCCATTCACCAACGGCGAGAGGGTCGCCACTGACTATTCGCGGGTTTAGGAGGCGGGGGTCGGCTCCGTTCGCCGGTATGGTGGGCATGGGGACAAGACTGGGGGGAAACAGCGCAGCAGTAGTGCGGTAAGAGAGAGGGGGCCTACAACTGCCAGTTTCGCCCGTTGCCGGGTACAGGACTCGCATAAAAAAACCCTCCAGCGGAGGGTTTTTTGTCACACAGGCTGAGCAAGCGACGGACGCTTAGAACAGGGTGGTGGAGAGATCGTACAGCTCCTGATCGAACGGGCGTTTGAGATTCTCGATGCAGTCGATGATGTCGTGGTGCACCATTTCGTTGCCCTGGATCCCGACGCAGCGGCCACCCTGACCGGCCAGCAGCTGTTCAACGGCGAAGGCACCCATGCGGCTGGACATGATGCGATCGCGCGCGGTGGGTGAGCCGCCACGCTGGATGTGGCCCAGTATGGTGGCGCGGGTCTCGCGGCCAGTCATGGCTTCGATGTCCTTGGCCAGGGCGTTCACGTCTGTTACGTGCTCACAGATGGTGATAATGGCGTGCTTCTTGCCTTTGGCTTCGCCTTCCTTGATCTGCAGCAGCAGCTTGTCCTTGTCGAAGGTCACTTCTGGCACTATCACGTACTCTGCACCACCGGCAACGGCGGCAGACATGGCCAGATCGCCGCAGTGGCGGCCCATGATCTCGACCACCGAGATACGGTGGTGGGAGCTGCAGGTGTCGCGCAGACGGTCGATAGCGTCGACCACCACGTTCAGGGCGGTATCAAAGCCGATGGTGAAGTCGGTACCGGCGATGTCGTTGTCTATGGTGCCCGGCAGGCCGATGCAGGGGAAACCCTCCTCGGTCAGCTTCTTGGCACCCATGTAGGAGCCATCCCCCCCGATCACTACCAGGGCGTCGATACCGTGTTTTTTCAGATTTTCGATCGCTTCGGCGCGCACTTTCTGGTCTTTGAAGGCGGGGAAACGGGCGGAGCCCAAGAAGGTACCCCCACGGTTTACCACGTCGGAGACGCTGTGACGTTCCAGCTTGACGATCCTGCCCTGATGCAGGCCGAGGTAGCCATCATAGATGCCGTAAACTTCCAGGTTATGGTGCAGACCAGTACGCACCACGGCGCGGATGGCTGCGTTCATACCCGGTGCGTCACCACCACTGGTCAAAACACCAATACGTTTGATTTGTTTGGTCATGAGTGCCTCTGGATCTAAGTTGTCGAATACGAAGTTTTGAAAATATGAGATAAGCCACATTGACTATAATCGGCTTTCGTATGGGATGCGGGGGCTACCATAGGAAAAGCGATATGCAGGAGGGGGCAAGCGCCCCCTCCAGGGCAACAGCTTACTTGGCTGCGCCAGCAATGATCTGGGAGAAGTCGTCCACTTTCAGGGACGCACCACCCACCAGGCCGCCGTCGATGTCCGGCTGACCGAACAGGTCGGCTGCAGTAGCGCCAGTGACGGAACCGCCGTACAGGATCTGTACCTTGGCAGCCACGGCGCCGTCAAACCCGGCCAGGTACTGACGGATGTGGGCGTGGATGGACTGAGCGATTTCCGGCGTGGCAGTCTTGCCGGTGCCGATGGCCCATACCGGCTCGTAGGCAACCACGGCGTTGCTGAAGGAGGCGATGCCACAACGGTCGATGACGGCTTTCAGCTGGGCTTCAACCACCTTCTTGGTCACGCCAGCTTCAAACTGTTCCAGCGTCTCACCGATACACAATACGGGAACCAGACTCGCTTTCTGAATGGCTTCATACTTGGCAGCGACCACGTCGTCACTCTCTGCATGCAGGGTGCGGCGTTCGCTGTGACCGACCAGGGAGTAGGTGCAACCGAAGGCTTTGAGCATGGAGGGGGCGTTCTCGCCGGTGAAGGCGCCGGACTCGTGAACGTCGGCGTTCTGGGCACCGTAGGCAATCTTGCTGCCGGCGGTCAGCTGCTCAACCAGACCCAAAAAGATAACCGGCGGGCAGACGGCGACTTGCACAGAAGGATGAGCGGCAGCAGCCGGGGTCAGTCCTTTGATCAGAGCTTCGACAGAAGCTTTGGTGCCATTCAGTTTCCAGTTACCCATTACCAGGTGCTGTCTCATCTTGTATATCTCCTAGGCATTTGATTGCGCGACATTATATGAATTGAACCGAGCCCAAGATAGCTGACCCGGCGGCAAATAACGTAATTTTTTTTCGCTTTCCTGATCCAAATCAGGAATGAAAGGCTCGATTGCTCAATCGTTAACCTGCCCTCGCAAACGGGCCCACCATACCCCAATCCATTCGTGAATGGCAGCCTCGGAATACATCAGATAACGCCCCTTCGGCAGGTAGCTGTAGAGGGGTTGCGCCACCTGACTTTGCTTGGCGGTGTAGTCGGTAGGGGCCGGCACAGCGTTGAGTCCCTGTCCCTGATAGAGCGCCATGGCCCGTGGCAAATGGGTGGCCGAACTGACCAGCGCCACCCGCTTACCCTTGAGATAACGGCTGATGCTGACGGCCTCGTCATGGGTATCCTTGTTGTTTTCAAACAACGTCATCCGCGAGCGGGGAATGCCCAGACTCATCGCCATGCGGGCATTGACCTCGGCGTTGGAGAGGGGATCTCCGGACACATAACCGGAGAAGATGAGCTCCGCTTGTGGATAGGCCATGGCCAGTCGCACGCCCTCCAGGGTTCTTGCGAGGGCTATATTGTTCTGCCAGGCGCGCTCGGGTACCGCCGGATCGCTCACATGGCCGTTGCCCAGCACCACGATAGCGGTTATATCCGGGTGCAGGCTTATCTCGAAGGGCGGGAAGGTCTGCTCCAGCGGGCGGGCCAGCTCATAGCTTATTGGTCGCATTCCCATCAGGGCGACGACCAGCAAGGAGAGGGTCGCCAGCAGCTTGCCGGTTTTTTGAAAACGGGTGAACCAGAGCAGCAAGAGCGCCAGCAACAACAGGGAGAGGGAAAAGGGTAGCGGCATCAGCAATTGGCCTAGCCATTTCTTGATAACAAACAAGTTGGCAGCAAACAGGTTGAGCTCAAACACCGGGATGTCGTCCTTGAGTTTTCAGCAAATTCGGGATGTGACAGAATACCCCTCTTTTTTCGTCAGGCCCAATCCTGTGGCCAAAAGTTGAGTGTGTCTTGAAGCAAGATCAGAGTTTTGACGGGCGCGCCGACAAGTTCGCTCGCAACATTTATGACTCCACCAAGGGGCGCATTCGCACCACTGTGGTGTGGAGCGATATCGAAGCCTGCCTGGCTCGCCTTGGCAACCGGCCCCTGCGCATCCTGGATGCGGGGGGCGGATTTGGCTACTTTGCCCAGAAGCTGGCGGCCATGGGTCATCAGGTGGAGCTGTGCGATCTCTCCGCCGAAATGCTTGAACTTGCACGGGTCCAGATCGCTGAAAAGGGGCTGGAAGAGAGAATTCGTCTCATCCAGTGCCCCATTCAGGATCTCAAGAGCCACGTGACCGGCACCTTTGATCTGGTGCTCTGTCACGCCGTGCTGGAGTGGCTCGCCGAGCCGCGCCAGACCTTGCTCGGTCTGTTCCCTTTCGTCAATGCAGGGGGCATACTGTCGCTGCTTTTTTACAACCGTCATGGCCTGCTGTTTCAGAGCCTGGTGGTGGGTAATTTTGACTATGTGCGCCTCGGCCTTCGCAAGAAACGCCAGACCACCCTGACCCCTACCAATCCGCAGTTACCGGAGCAGGTGTACGACTGGATTGGGCGAGGGGGGCTCAAGATCATCGGCAAGACAGGGGTGCGGGTCATCCACGACTACATGCGCCACAAGCAGGATCAGGTCGAGAAGTTCGATGATCTGCTGGCCATGGAGCAGCAATATTGCCGCCAGGAGCCGTTTATCTCCCTGGGTCGCTATATCCATGTGATGGCGCAGAAACCGTCAAGCTGACAAGCAGTCTGTCTGGCAGCCTTGTAATAACAACGAGATGGTCAGTTTCATATGATGAGACCGTCCCGATGGATAACAACGAGATGGTCAGATTTCCATGATGAGGCCATCCCGATGGATAACAACGAGATGGTCAGATTTCCATGATGAGGCCATCCCGATGGATAACAACGAGATGGTCAGATTTCCATGATGAGGCCATCCAAATGGATAACAACGAGATGATGACGTCATGATGAGTACATCCCGTACCCTGCCCGAGCGTTCTGTGCCGGAGATAGTAGGGTGGGTCAGGCAGGAGGAGCTGGCGCTGAGCCTGCCTACCGACCGGCTGGCCTTTCTGATTGCAATCAAGACCTTGTCCGAAGATGAATCGGACTTGTCGGAAGCGGCGCTGCACGATGCCTTTGGCTACGTCAGCAACGCCTTTGGCCAGATGGACGAGACTCTGACCGGTCGCGCCAACAACGCCATCAACGACCTCATTCGCCAGCAGCTACTGTCGCGCTTCAACACCGACATGGTGGCGGGGGAGAGTCTCTATCGTCTGTCGCGGCTGGGAATGGGGATCGTCGACTTCTTCATGGATCAGCGCCAGGTCGACTCCATCAAGCTCTCCATCCTGCTCGAACACCTGGCGACTGAGCTCGACACCACCCGCAAGGCGGCGCTCGAGACCAATACCCGCGAGCAGTGGGATGCCGAGGTGCTGCCACGGCTCACCTTCTCACTGGAAGAGACCCTGGGGCGCATCGATCTCACCCAGCGCGCCATGGATGAGCAGCAAAATCAGGTCAAGAGCGAGATAGCGGCCCTGCTGACCCAGAACTGGGTCGATGCCATTCACAGCTGCGAAAAACTGCTGCACGAGACCGGCCAGACCCTGCGCGAGCTGCAAGATACCCTGGACGCCGCCGGCCACCGCCTGCAGGCGGGGCTGCTCAACATTCAGGAAGTGGCCCAGGGGCGTGACGATCTGTTCCACGTCGAGGAGTTGACCCATGCCCTGCAAGGGCGGCTTGACGTCATCACCAGCTGGGGCCAGCAGTGCATCGAGCTTTGGTCCCGCTACGACAGGCACGTTCACAAATTTATCCGCAACGCCATCGACATGGACAAGAACCGCGCCTTCAGCCAGCGGCTGCGCGACTCTATCCGCAATTTCGAGCAGCATAACTGGCTGCTGCGTATCGCCGAGGAGCCCCGGCTGCTGGAGCTGCGGGATGAAACCATCGCCATTCACGACGAGGAGGTGACCGGCGAGATGCCCCTCGAGATGGAGTACATGGAGATGGTGGACATCAACCAGGAGCTGGCCGAGCGCATCGAGCGCTACTTGGCCCGTTACCCCGAACAGGGCCATCAGCTGGACTTGGCCGATGTGCTGCGGGAATACCTGCTGGATTACCCGGCTCACGCCCATTTCGATGTGGCGCGTCTTCTGATCGACCAGGCCGTGCGCCTGGGCCATGCCAGCGGTGAGCGCGAGCTGCACCACCAACCCGCATGGAAACCCATTAACCAAGCTGGATCCAAGGTTCAGGCCTATGTCATTGATCAATACTGAGTTTCCCTTGCCGCTGCGGCTTGCAGAGGCGATTGCCAACCCCTTGTTTCCGCGCATCGATACCGCCTTGCGCTCGGGCCGTCACATCAGTGCCGACGATTTCGAACAGCACTCGGCGCTGGTGGAGTACCACAACGAGCTGGAGATCTTCTACGGCCGTTATCAGGTGGAACTCATCAAGGCGCCGGAAGGCTTCTTCTACCTGCGTCCGCGCCCCAGCGCCGACATCGGCACCACTGTGCTCTCCGAGCTCGATATGCTGGTGGGCAAGGTGCTCTGCTACCTGTTCTTAAGCCCTGACCGGCTCGCTTCGGAAGGGGTGTTCGCCATGGGCGAGCTGCAAGAAGAGGTGCTGAGCCTGGCCGACGAGAAGCAGCTGCTGCGCATGGTCAACAGCCGCTCCGGCGGCACCGATCTCGACAAGAAGAAGCTGCTCGAAAAGATCCGCACCTCCATGCGCCGCCTGCGCCGCCTTGGCATGATCACCGCCCTTGGCAACAGCGACAAATTTCGGGTCAACGAATCGGTATTCCGTTTTGCCGCTGACGTGCGCTCCGACGAAGATCCCCGCGCCGTGCAGTTGCGGATGATCCAGGAAGGTGAGGCGATCTTCCACGATGACGAGATGCCGAGCAGCGACTCGCTGTTTGAAGACATTGAAGCGGATCTTGATGAAGAACAGCTTGAACTGGAGGTAGAAGATGACCTGCCGCGTTAAATACAAGGCCCTGATGGAGGCAACGTCGTGAGAGGCAAATTCAAATCCCTGACCATGGTCAACTGGAACGGCTTCTTCGCCCGCACCTTCGATCTCGACCAGCTGGTGACGACGCTCTCCGGCGGCAACGGGGCGGGCAAGTCCACCACCATGGCGGCCTTTATTGCGGCGCTCATTCCCGACCAGTCTCTGCTCCATTTTCGCAACACCACGGAAGCGGGCTCCTCCAGTGCGTCGCGCGACAAGGGGCTCTACGGCAAGCTGCAACGGGGTTCCTGTTACTCCGTGCTGGAGGTGATGAACAGCCGCGAACAGCGGATCTGGGTCGGCGTGCACCTGGAGCAGATCCAAAACCGTGACAATAAGGTCAACATCACCCCGTTCGCGCTGGTGGATGTGCCGGAGCAGCTGCAACCCACCGATCTGCTGCTGGAAAAAATCGATGGTGGCAAGGGGCGTATTCGTGCCTTTGCCGATCTGAAAGGGGCGGCCGCCGAGCTGGGGGCGCTGAAGGTCGCCAAGTTCAATACGGTGACCGACTATCACAACTTTATGTTCGAGTTCGGCATCACCCCGAAGAAGCTCAGGGATCAAAAAGATCGCGGCAAGTTCTACCGTCTGATCGAAGCCTCTCTCTACGGTGGCATCTCCTCGTCCATCAGCCGATCCTTGCGCGAATACCTGCTGCCGGAGAACTCCGGCGTGCGCAAGGCGTTTGCGGACATGGAGGCGGCCATCTATGAAAACCGCCGCACTCTGGAAGCCATTAAAGAGACGCAAGGTCAGCGGGATCTTTTCAAGAACCTGATCACCGAGACCACCCACTATGTGGCGGCTGACTATGTGCGCAACGCTGCCGAAAAGACCCGTCTCTCCGAGCTGGCGCTCAAGGCGCGTCAGGAGCTGGCACAGAAACGCCGCATTCTGACCGAAGAGCGCCAGCGCGCCATCTATCTGGCCGACGAGGTGGAGCAGCTCACCAACCGCGAGAAATTGCTGACCGACGAGCTGGAATCGGCTGCCGAGCATCTGGCCAAGGTGATGGCTGCTGTCAGCTTGCAGAAGAAGATCGAGATGTATCGCGCCGATCTGGCGGATCTCACTGACAAACTCGAACAGCAACAAGCAGTAGTAGAAGAGATCCACAGCCAGCTGCTGGAAGTGGAAGAGCGCAAGGAGCTGGCGCAGGCCGAAGTAGACAGCCTCAAGACTCAGCTCGCTGACTACCAGCAGGCGCTGGACATTCAGCAGACCCGCGCCATCCAGTACCGTCAGGCGGTGCAGGCGCTGGCAAATGCCCGCGCGCAGTGCGAGCTGCCGGGGCTGAGCGCCGAACAGGCGAGCGACACCCTGCACCAGTTCCGCGCCGCCGAGCAGAGCCTCACCAGCCGGATGCTGGGGGCCGAGCAACAGCTGGCGCTGGCCAAGGCGGCGGTAGCCGAGCATCAGGCCGCGCTGACGCTGCTGCTCAGCATTGCCCCCGAAACCGCCCGCGATGCCGCCTGGCCCACGGCGCAGGCGCTGCTCAAGCGTCATATCGAAGACAAGGCCCGCGTCAATCAGGGGCAGGGACTGCGCGCCGCGCTGGCTCGCCTCGAGAAAGAGAGCGACAGCCAGCAGGCGCTGCTGCGCTTGCGCGACGAGCTGGCTGAGGCATCTGGTCAGCTGATCGCGAGCCAAGACGAGCTGGAGTTGTTTCTTGAGGCCCAGCGTACCCGTCAGGAAGAGCTGAGTGAGCAGCAGGCGGAGGTGAACCAGCGCCGCGCCAGCCTCGAGCATCAGGGCGCCCAGCTGGGCCGTGATATCGCGGAGCTGACCAAGCTGGCCCCGCGCTGGCTCAAATCCTTTGAAAAGCTCGAGCAGCTGCGCGAGCAGAGCGGATTGCCACTCGCCACCGCCGAGGCGCTCTCGTCCGGTATGCAGAGCGTGCTCGACAAGGAGCGCGAGCTCGAGCAGGAGAGCAACCGCATCGCGGCGCAGAAACAGGCGCTGGAGCTGCAAATTCGCAACCTGCAACTGGGGGCTGGCGAGGCGGATCCGCGCCTGGCCCGCATCGCCGAGCAGGTGGGGGGCGTGCTGCTCTCCGATGTCTATGACGACATCTCCATCGACGATGCCCCTTACTACTCCGCGCTGTATGGCCCGGCCCGCAGCGCCCTGGTGGTGCTCGACCTTGAGGGCGCCATCGAGCGGCTGAAAAAGCTGGAAGATTGCCCGGAAGATATCTACCTCATTCAGGGCAACCCCGACTCCTTTGACGAGGATCTGGTGGAAGCGGACGAGCTGGGGGACGCCGTGCTGGTGCGCACCAGCAAGCGTCAGGTGCGCTTCTCCCGTTACCCCGAGCTGCCGCTGTTTGGTCGTGCCGCCCGGGAAAAACGGATCGAGCAGCTCGATCTCGAGCGGGAAAATCTGATTGAGGGCTATGCCAAGGCCGCCTTTGAGCAGCAGAAGTACCACCGTCTCTACGGTCACTTCCGTGACTTTATCGGCCAGCACCTGGATATCGCCTTCCGCCCCGATCCCGAAGCCGAGGTGCAGGCCAAGCAGCATGAGCAGCGCAAGCTGCAAGAAACCATAGCCGAGTGCGACAAGCAGCTGGCCGAGGCCAAAGCGGCCACCGCCCAGCTGGCCCGCCATATCCAGCTGGTGCAGGGGATGTTGCCCTTCGCCCATCTGTTTGCCGAAGCCGATCTGGCAGCCCGCCTCGAGGCGGCCCACGCCGACGTGGAAGCCCTGAAACAGGCCGAAGCCTTTATCGCCAAGCACGGCAAGGCGCTCGAGAAGCTTGAAACCATGGTGCAGGTGTTGCGTCAGGATCCGCAGGATCTCGCCGCTCTGCAGGCGGCGTTCGACGAGACGAGCGAATTGCTGGCCGAGCAGAAGCGCCGTTGCTATGCCCTCGATCAGCTGGTGGCCCGCTTGCCGCACTTTGCCTATCAGGATGCGCAAGACCTGCTGGGCAAGGCTTCCGAGATGAGCGAGCGACTCAAAGAGAAGCTCAAAGCCGCCGAGCTGGCGGCCCGCACTGCCGGGGAGCAGCACAAGCAAATTGCCCAGCGCCACACCGAGGCGTTGCAGCTGCGCACCGCGCTCGATTCCAGCGCCTCGGCCAAGCGCCAGACCCTGACCGAGTTCGAGCAGGAGCTGGCGGCCATGGGGCTGACGCTGTCTGACGACATGGAAGAGAAGTCCCGCGCCCACAAGAAAGAGATTGAAGAGCTGCTCATTCGCACCCGTTCCCGTCGCACCAGCGCCGAGGCCCAGTTGCAGGTGACCAAGCGCGAAATCGAATCCCTTGGCGGTCGTCTCAAGCTCGAGGGCAAGGATTACTACAGCGCTCGCAAATCCCTGGTGGGTCACAAGGCGAGCTGGTCGCGGGTGGTGCGGCTGGCACGGGAGACCGACGTCGAGAAGCGCCTCAACAAACGCGAACTGGCCTATCTCGACAGCGACGAGCTGCGCTCCATGTCGGATAAGGCCCTCGGCGCCCTGCGGGTGGCGGTGGCGCACGACGAAGCGCTGCGCGATGCGCTGCGTCTGTCGGAGGGCAACCGCAGCACCGAGCAGAAGGTCGCCTTCTACGTGCAGGTTTACCGTTACCTCAAAGATCGCATCCGCAACGACATCATCCGCTCCGATGATCCAGTCGAAGCGATCGAGGAGATGGAGATCGAGCTGGCCCGTCTGGCTGACGAGCTCAAGCAGCGGGAAAATCACCTGTCGCTCTCCTCCCACGAGGTGGCTGCCAAGATCACCAACATCATCCGCCGCGAGCAGAACCGCATCCGGGTGCTTAACCAGGGCTTGCAGAACATCGCCTTCGGTCTGGTACGCGGGGTGCGCCTCAACGTCAATATCCGCGAGGCCCATACCCGTCTGCTGACGGCGCTCGCGGATCAGAGTGCCATGCACAACGATCTGTTCGCCGACAAGGAGCTCAGCTTCTCCGAGGCGATGGCCAAGCTGTTCCAGCGCCTCAACCCGCAAACCGAGCAGGGGGATCGCAGTTATCAGGTGATGGGCGACGTGCTGCTCGACTATCGCAACTATCTGGAGCTGGAGATCGAGGTGCAGCGCGGCGCTGATGGCTGGCTGCGTGCCGAGAGCGGCGCGCTCTCCACCGGTGAAGCGATCGGTACCGGTCAGGCCATCTTGCTGATGGTGCTGATCAGCTGGGAGGAGGAGTCCCGCCGTCTGCGCGGCAAGGATATCGCCCCCTGCCGCCTGCTGTTCCTCGATGAAGCGGCCCGTCTGGATGGCAAATCCATCGCCACCCTGTTCGAGCTGTGCGAGCGGCAGGATATGCAGCTGCTTATCGCGGCGCCGGAGAACATCAGCCCCGAGAAGGGCACCACCTACAAGCTCATCCGTAAAGTGCAGGGCAAGCACGAGCATGTGCATGTGGTGGGGCTGCGCGGCTTTGGCTTTAGCGATGACAAGCTGATTGCCTGACCTGTTTCTGGCTCATTCTGACACGGGATGACCGGTAAATAGGTGAAAGGGAGGCATTTGCCTCCCTTTTTGCATGGAAGATATGGCAAAGTAGCCGCGCGGTTACTGCTGCCTGGCAACAAGGCGAGTAACATGGCGAGTGCATTGGACCGATGGCAAGGTGAGCCTGCTAGCGAACGTGCCGCCAGCGTCACGGACCACATAGAAGAACAAAAAACAGAGCAGAGCAGAGAATAGAGCCGAGCAGAAATAAGAAGAGAGGAGAGGGAAAGGTGCAACATATCCAGAAAGGGCTGCTGTTATCTATTTGCCTGCTACTGGCAGCCTGTAGCAGCCGTTATGACGAGAGTCACGGCGGCAGCTGGCGCGGCTATAGCGAGACCGGTTATGCCAGCTATTATGCCGACCGCTATCACGGCAAAAAAACCGCCAGCGGCGAGCGCTATCGCAATAACCTCAATAGTGCCGCCCATATGACCTTGCCTTTTGGGGCCATGGTGCGCGTCACCAACCTCGCCAATGGCAAGAGTGTGGTGGTCAAGGTCAATGACCGCGGCGCCTTTAAAAACGGGCGCATTCTCGACCTATCCAAATCTGCCTTTAGCAGCATCGGTAATATTCGCGATGGGATTATCAAGGTAAAGGTTGAGGTGCTGTGACGGCTTATGATGTTGCTGAGTCTGTTGGAATATGATGATGCATTAATGGAAATCAGCGCACTAGATGGAAATTCGATGAACATAGTAGATGGAAATACAATGGTATCTGAACGGAAGCAAATAAAAAAAGTGATACTTTTTTTGTGCCAAGGCGTTGAGGAGTATGAAGCCTGTGTATTTACGGATGCATTTGGGTGGACGACAACCTATGGTCTTGAGCCCATAAAATTAACCACCGTTGGTTTTCACCAACGAATTAAATGCGCATGGAATTTTACGGTCGAACCTGAGTGTCTATTTGATGAAATAGATACTGAAGAGTTTGATGCACTTGTGATACCCGGAGGTATGAGTCGTTCTGGCTTTTATGATGATGCATATGATCCAAGGCTGCTGGCATGGATTAACGAGTTTGATGCCAAAGGGAAAGTGGTTGCTTCAGTATGCGTGGGGGCATTGCCTATCGCCAAAAGTGGTGTACTAAGTGGCCGCAATGGTACGACTTATCATCTGAGCCAGAAACGGCAACGACAGATGCAAGAGTATGGTGTGCACGTACTGAATCAACCTATTGTTATCGATGGGAATATTATCACTTCACGTAGCCCATCCACTGCAATGGACGTTGCGTTTCTTGTCGTGGAGATGCTTACCTCAAAAGCCAATCTGGAAAGAATAAAAGAAGGGATGGGTTTTATCAAAGGGATATCTACTAATTATACGCACTGTTGTTGAGATAATAAATTTATATTTAGTATTTTTTTTGTCTTTAAAATAGAGTGTTGAGGATAGAGTTTTGTGGTTGTCAGTATGTTTTAAAAACGCATCTGGCTACTGAACCCAAGATATGGCTTGAGCAGGGGGATATATGGATGTTGAGCTGGTTGGTGTGTCACAAAGTGAATTTGAACAGGTTTTTGCTACGGTCAAACAGGGGCTCTTTCCCTATGTTGAGGCGGTCTTTGGCTGGGATGACGAATTTCAGCGCGAGCGCTTAACCTGCGCATATCAACCGCATTGGTTCTCGTGGATCCTGCAGAGCAGTGAGCGTGTTGGTCTGCTCTGTTGCAAACCATACGACGATGCGCTGCACGTTCATTTGCTGATCATTTTCCCCCAGTATCAGGGTCGGCAGCTTGGCGCTGCCGTCATGGCGCGGCTTCATCGCGAGGCAGAGCGTGAGGGAAAATGCCGGGTGACCTTGTCCAGCTTCACAGACAACCAGAGGGCGATACGGTTTTATCAGCGCCTCGGTTACAAGGTGATAGAGGGAGATCAGGCGTTTGTCTCCTTGTCCCGCTCATTGGTAAGAAAATAATGGTTGATAGAGGGTGATGATGGCAATTCTGGATATTTTGACAGCTCCCGACCCCAGGTTGAGAATAAAAGCCGAACGGGTTGAGGATATCACTGCCGTGCAGGGGCTGATTGACGACATGCTGGAGACCCTGTATGCGACGGAAAATGGTATTGGTTTGGCCGCGACTCAAGTCGGCCGTCAAGAGGCCATCGTTATTATCGACTTGTCAGAGAGCAGGGATCAACCGCTGGTATTGATCAATCCGGAAGTGAACAGTGGGACTGACAAGGCTTTTGGGCAAGAGGGGTGTCTATCTGTTCCCGATTATTATGCGGATGTTGAGCGTTACCGCTCGGTGGTGGTATCTGCACTGGATCGAGAGGGCACACCCATTACCATCGAGAGCAGTGAGTTCTTGGCGATTGTCATGCAACATGAAATTGACCATCTTCATGGACATCTGTTTATTGATTATCTTTCTCCACTCAAGCGGAATATGGCACTGAAAAAAGTGAAAAAATCCATCAAGTCTGCAAGCTAGCACTCTCTGATGAGAACGTTTGATGGTTTAGTGATATGGGGAGGGGGAGGCGTGAAACTGACACACAGTATTGCCATGAGTATCAAGGTGCTATTTAACCGAACTGGCACACGCATTGGGTTGTTGGCTACTGTGTTGCTGAGTACATTTTGGGGAGCGCTCCCCGCATCTGCCGACGAGGAGCGGTTGCCAGCCGAATATCGCCCCTTCGTGCAGCGTTTTGTCGATGCGGCCGAAGCCCGGGATCATCAGGCCCTTGCCAATCAAATGAAGTACCCCTTCAAGCAGGAGTATCCCATTCCCGCCATCAAGACCCCGTCGGAGATGCTGACCCGTTTCGACGAGGTGTTTGATGACGCCATTTTAAATAGCATCGCCAGCTCCCGGGTCGGACAGGATTGGCAGACCATGGGCTGGCGCGGCATCATGCTGGGCAGTGGCGAGGTCTGGATGGATTTCGATGGCAAAGTGATCGGTATCCATCATCAGACGGCGCGGGCCGCCAAATTGAAAGCCGAGCTTATCGCCAGGCAGAAAAGCGGTCTGCATCCCAGTGTGCGGGAGTACAAGAGCCCCGAGCTGATGTGGCAGACCGAGAAATTCACTATCCGCATCGACGAGTTGGACGATGGCCACTATCGCTACGCCTCCTGGGCCAAGGGCAAAGCGCTCAGTGACAAGCCGGATCTGGTGCTGAAACATGGCACTGTCAGGGTGGATGGGACGGGGGGCAACCATACCTATCAATTCAAAAGCGGCCCCTACCGCTACGAGTGTGTTGTCACCGTACTGGGTGAGCGTGGCGTGCCACCGGGTGAGCTGGTGGTCTATAAAAACGACGTCGAGATAGTGCACCAACCGGTGATCAAGGTGCTGTGACAGCAAATCCACATACAGAGAGATCAAAGAGCGGCCAGGTGCCGCTCTTTTGCTTTCGCAAACTGAGGGATGATCTTCGCTAGCTTTGCGGCACTCTGACCCCTTTATCGAGATAGAGGCTGCTGTAGTGGGCGCGGTGGGTGACAAACATCACCTGATGGCGGCTGCCGTCGGAGAGAATAATAAAGTCGCCAGCCTGGGCGGGGCTTTGCAAGGTGATCTCCTGCTCGGGGGCGGTCAACTTGTCGATCTCTTCCTTGAAGGTGAGGGTGTACGAATACATAGGGTTCTCCACTGCAGGACCGTATACAGATACGCATTACAAGGCTAGTTGCCATTGTCCGGATCCGCGGCGTCCAAGCGGCACCTGTGCGGCATTTAATTTAACGGGTAAGCTGGGTCTGCTTATCTTATGGATGGCGGCATGGCCTGCGTTTGCACGAGTCCCTGGCGTGGGGTCGTAAACAGGCGCCAGAGTGAGCCCCCGTCTTTTTCAGCATGCAAGCAAGGAGAGGTCATGAAGGAGTTGGCGCAGGGGCGAACCCTGATGCAAAGGGAAGGGCTGGTCACCATATTGTTGGCCCATGCCGCCCGGGATCAGCTGTTTCATACCCGCAACCCCTTCGCCTATGGTGGCGTCTATGAGGATCCTGCCACAGGTGCAGCCACCGCTGCCTTTGCCGGTTACCTGCGAGATATCCATTGGCCCCACGGCGGCATCATAGATCTCTTCCAGGGGGAGGATATGGGGATGGCGTCGCACCTGCATGCCGAGATCCCGGCCGAACCCGGCAGCTCAATCCGGGTATTTGGTCGAGCCAGATTGATGTGAGTGACACGCAATGAAATAACCGCCCACGGGCGGTTTTTGACCTTGTGCTGGTGCGAACTTAAGCGAGCCTTGGCTTATTGCGCCCGCTATGCGTTCTGACCATGCTCCCCAGACGGGCAGCACTCTGCGTGAACGGGGGTGAGCCACTGCAGCAGCTGACGACTGACCTGCAGGCTGCCGAGCAGGGCCATATGGTTGGTGCGGTAGGCAATCCAGCAGTGGGAAGGGGGGAATGCCAGCTGGTGGCGCACCTCGTCATGTTGGCCGAGGGCGCTGCGCAGGGGCACAAGGCCATCGCCGATCAGCCGATCAGCCAGCAGACCGCGCTTGGCCGCCGTGGTGGCCGCTACCGTGAAGCAGGCCACGCCGGTGGGCAAGGGCATGGGAGGGCGAGGATCGGGCAAGGTGTGCGTATCGCCCTGCGGGGGCGGCGAGTCCATCACCTTGCCGTGACGCAGATCCTTGATACCGGCGCTGCGCAGCTGTGCCAGCCTGACAAAGGGCTGGGTATAGGCGGTGGCTGGCAGTAGCTGCTCCAGCCAGTGACCGGCGTGTTCAAGGGGGGCGCCATGATGCGGCGTGCCGAGAAACACCATGTTTTTCAGGACGTCGGGCCAGTCCATCTCACGCTGGCGGGCATGGTGACAGGCGCTGCGGATCACCAGCCCCCCCATGCTGTAGGCCAGCACGCTAATCTCCCTGATCTGGCCAGGCCAATGGCGTGTCAGCTGGGCCAGCTGGCTAGCCAGCTCCCGCCCGTTTTGCGCAACGGGCAGGCCCGAGTTGTAGCGCACATAGACGGGCACATAGCCCAGTTCGTCGGCCAGCCTCTCCCCTAGGTTGAGCGTTTTTTCGTTTTCCTTCCCCCTGGTTTGGCTCTGCCACTGCAGATCGTTCATGCACAGGCCATGCACCATCAGTAGCACCCGGCTCTCGGCGGGCAGGCTCGACGGCATGGCGTGCCAGTCCAGGGGCTCACCGTGATAGCGCAGTGTCATGGGGGTAGCAAGGGCATTGTGGCTCTCGACCAGCTTGTCCCCCATCACCCCATTGAGGGTGGCGAGCAGGGCGGCGCGTTTGGGCGTTTCGGGGATCTGGTGCAAGGGAGGCGTTGGCGGAAAACGGGCAAGCAGGGCATGGATGCCACCGCCCAGGGTATGGGCAGCGCCGTGTACCCCCTTGTAGACCAGACCCGTGATCCCCCGGGCCTTACCCTGGGCCTTACCCCTTATTCCCATGCCACTCAACACCGCCTGATGGACGGCCTCGGTGATCTGCACTGCCGCAGGCAGGGCCTGGGTGAGCAAGTGGGCCAGCTCGCGGATATCGGAAAGATGCCAGGAGGAAACCGGCGGCTGTTTTGTCGACTGGGTCATGGGGTCGCCCTCGGAGAGATGGTGTCAGCAAGCAGGCTTGTACCAACGGGGTGGCGTGCTGGCTGGCACAGACCCATCCAGCTTGCCGTGTTTACCTCGGGTTTACCAGTGAAGCTGCGGGCAGATCCTGCGGGGCCGAGCCTCTTACTGCATGGGGGCCGCGAGAGGGCTTTTCCTGGTGCGCCGAACCTGTGGCTGGAGCAAGAGGTGTTGGTGCTGGCCAGGCGTTGGCAGCCATGGCCATTGGGGGTGGCTTGCGGCTAATGCCGCCATAAAAAAACCGCCTGATGGCGGTTTTTTTATCATGCCGGCCCTTATTTCAGGGCTTTTTTCAGCTTCTTGATCTTGCCTTCGTGCTTGGCAATTTTCTCGAGGCGAGCGGCGATCTTCTTCTTGATATCTTTCTTGCTGGCTTTGGCCATCTGTGTTGCTCCTTTTGCAGTGGGGACACTGTGGGTGTCCGTGAGTCTGTCCATCGACGTCCCAGAGTGCCACAAGGTTTCCGTATGAGGCAAGTTTATGTCGAAAAAAACCGCACATTTAAGCCGGGGGGGGGGCGAGGCAAAACAGGGCGCATTAGCTGCGTATAGCCTCGGTTGCAGGAGACGTCGGTTTGGGTTGGGCGATGACCAGAAGGTATATGCGGCATAGCGTGGCCAGCAAAAAGCGCCCCGTGGGGCGCTCTTGGTATCACTGGCAAACCGGGTTATATCAGGCTTTTTTCAGGTAGGCGGCGACCAGCACTATCTGCACGCCGTTGACCTTGCCTTCGATGTGCAGCGGGTTGTTGGTCAGGCGGATGCCCTTGACCAGGGTGCCGCGCTTGGCGGTGAAGCCACCGCCCTTGACGTCCAGATCCTTGATCAAGGTAACCGAATCGCCTTCGACCAGCATGGCACCGTTGGAATCCAGGGTCGGTACGCTGTCGTCATCGTCGCCAGCCTGACCGGCTTCGGCCCAGGCCTTGGTCTCGTCTTCCATGTACATCATATCCAGCATGTCCTGAGCCCACACTTCGCCCTGGCCGGACAGGTTTTTCAGCTGACGCCACGCCATGACCTGCACCGCCGGAACCTGACTCCACATGCTGTCGCCCAGGCAACGCCAGTGATTGACCACTGTGGTCTCCGGCTGCTCCAGCTGGCCACGGCAGGTGTCACACAGGGCAAGGCTGTGATCATCATCGCTGGCCGGTGAGTGGGGCACAGTGAAGGCAGTCAGTGCCTGTTCGGCGCCGCACAGTTCACACTTGGCGTCTGCGCGCGCTTGCAGGATGGCATTGATGGTCATGTTTTGGTTCCATTCATGTTGGTGAAATGGCCCGCCTGAGCGAACCAGGGTAAAGAGGGGGCGAAACATAGCATAAAACCCCTCGCTTTGTCAGGCCAACGCCCGGGCTACAGGTTGTTTGCCAGGCTGACACCTGTGCTCACGGCGGCTTACCGGGGCAAAGCCGGGGGGCATGACCACCTGCCAGGCCCGAGCTCGGTTTCATGGCGGCAGACCCGCATTGGCGAGTGCTTTTTGGGGAGGGATCGCTAGAATAAGCCTCTTTTTTGACTGCAAGGCAGGGGCACGCGTGCTGGCTCAACGTTTTCAACAACTGGATAGATTGCTGACCGAGACCCGGCGCTGGTGGCAATACCAACCTTATCATCACCTGAACCTGGCATTCGCCGACGAGGCCCCTGCGCTGGCCGCACGGCTCAATGCCATGCCCCTTGAGCAGATCAATCGACTCGATGGTGACATGGTGGCGCTGTGCGGCCTGCTAGCCCCCTGGATCCCGACGGGGGAGACGTTGCATGCCCTGAGTGAACTCGCGCGCTTTACCCCCGAGCCCATCCAGTGCGCCAAGGAGATGGCGATGCACATGCCGGGACGCAAGCAGGCACAGATAGAGGCCTTTACCGGCTGCCTGCCACCCCATCAAGGCTCCTATCTGGAGTGGTGCGCGGGCAAGGGGCATCTGGGGCGGTTGGTTTCCCTGCATCGCCGGGCAGAGATCCTGAGTCTGGAGCTGCAAGGGCCGCTCTGTGAGGAGGGGCGTCGGCTGGCGGCGCGTGACGGGGCCCGCATGCAGTTTGTGCAGGCGGATGCCTTTGCGGTCGATGCCGGCCAGTTGCTTGCTACCGAGCATCATGCCATGGCGCTGCACGCCTGCGGCGAGCTGCACACCCATCTGCTGGCGCTGGTGGCCGAGCGTGGCGCCCAGGGGGTGACCATATCCCCTTGCTGCTATCACCTGATCCGTGGCTCTCACTATGTCCCCCTGTCCGCCGCCGCTCGGGCCAGCGATCTACACCTGGCCAAGGCGGATCTGCGGTTGCCGCTGCAGGAGACGGTGACCTCAGGTGCCCGCATCTCGCGCCTGCGCGAGTTGGAGGTGGTGTGGCGGCTCGGGTTTGACTGCCTGCAGCGCCAGGTGCGCGGGGTGAACGAATATCTGCCGGTGCCCAATATGCAAAAAAGCCTGCTTACCGGCAGTTTCGAGGCGTTTTGTGAATGGGCGGCCGAGCGCAAGGGGATAGCCCTGCCTGCGGGAATGGACCTTGCCACTTTTCTGGCGCAGGGGGAGGCGCGTTATGGCGATGTCGCCCGCATGGAGCTGGTACGCCATCTGTTTCGTCGGCCGCTCGAGATCTGGTTGGCGCTCGATCGGGCGCTTTTCCTGCAAGAACAGGGCTACCGGGTGGAAGTGGGCGAGTTTTGCGACAAACCCATGACCCCCAGAAATATCTTGATCCGCGCCGTGCGATCCTCGCTCGCATAAACCCTTCAGTGGCCTGCCCCGGATTGCCCTGCTGCCAGCGGGGCATACTGTGGCTCATCAGACAAGTCAGCGTCAGTTTCATGGCCCACTGCCACTATTAGAGCCGCTAACAAAACCGAGTTGATTCGAACGATGCCAATCCCCACATAAGCGGCAGGGCATGAAAATTCATCAGTAAGCAGCTCTGGAAATTCCTGCAACCACGACTGCCACACCGACAACCCTCACCTCGTGGTGGTAGTCCACGTCTTGATGACTTCCATCAATGTAAGTCGGCCTAACATGTCATTTCTACAAAAAAGGGAATATTGATGATAACGATCCCCGCCTATGGTTATACGCGGGGATCGTTGATTGATAATATTCAGAAGTGATATTTAACGCCCAACATGACGACCGTATCACTGTAACCCTTGTTGCCCACTTGATGACCAACATTGCCCCACAAGTTGAACTCTTTATTAACTTGCCGCATTTTCGCCTACTTTGAAGGCATAACCACTCTCAACCGACGCTGTCACACCCTTGGATTTGTAATCTTCACTCGGCAAATCCTGACCCGTGACCGTATTGCGGAACCAACTGTACTGAACCCAGGTGTCCACATACAGACCTGACTTATCAGCCTCGTTGTCATACCAGGTACCGTAGACACCGGCACTGTAACCCCTGACTCTTATACACAAATATTGTGAACTGATTGGCACTTTTCCCGATTTCCAGGATCTGATCTCCTATGTGACTCCCGAACATGGTAACGATCATGCTAACTTTTGCTCTTCATCGTGCGGCCG
>NZ_JAACGC010000051.1:0-32630 GCF_029237385.1 Aeromonas sp. 1HA1 | reverse complement strand
AACAGGGATTGCAGGCTGGAGCTCACTCTGGGAAGGCTGGCAAACACTGCAAAGTAAACTGGACGGCTTTATTGCCGCCAAAGAGATGATGGCTTCGGGGATCAAGATCTGATCAAGAGACAGGTTCAAGGCACATGGTTAAAGGGGGGAGATCGCCATCATAGATTGTCGTCAGTCTGGTCCTATGAACAGTGCGCATTGAAAACGATTTCAATGCGCACTGTATTTTCAGTTAT
This sequence comes from Aeromonas sp. 1HA1, assembly GCF_029237385.1. NCBI lineage: Bacteria > Pseudomonadati > Pseudomonadota > Gammaproteobacteria > Aeromonadales > Aeromonadaceae > Aeromonas > Aeromonas sp. 1HA1. The sequence continues at coordinate 32,394 of NZ_JAACGC010000051.1, read as the reverse complement.
TTTCATGGATTTTCAGTACTTGGCAATGATTGAAAACCTATTCACGGGTTTATATTTTCATTTATTTATTAAGTTACTGATTTTAAATGAAATGAGTGGCCGTAGTTAATCAGTTTCAGGAAAGGGGTTTCAAGCTTGAACTGTCATTTTTATGCGTTAAAGTGTGACTTGCGTTAACTTTTCAACCATCAGCTTTAGCTAGTATGCCCACGCCGGAACATATTCTGAGAGAACAACAGCACCGGTCCCTAATGGGATAACAATTTTATTATTCTGTAACGAAGGAAATGGTTTATGGCTACCAAGAAGAAGACAGACCAGGATCTCCAACTGGATAAAGATCAGCTCAAGGCGAGTATCGTGCGTCACCTGCGTTCTACCTTGGGTACAAGCGAACAGAAAGCCTCGCCAGAAGCGTGGTGGAAAGCGACCGCAGCCGCCGTCAACGAACAGGTGTACGAGCGCCTGACCCGCACTCAGCAGACTCACTTCAAGAAAGATACTCGTGCCATTCACTATCTCTCTGCTGAATTCCTGATGGGGCGTTTGACCTCCAACAACCTGCACAACCTCTCCCTGTACAAAGTGTGTGAAGAGGCGTTGGGTGAACTCGGTCTGGAACTGACCGACCTGTGTGAACAAGAGCCGGACATGGCGCTCGGCAACGGTGGCCTTGGCCGCCTGGCCGCCTGCTTCATCGATTCGCTGGCGACCCTGAATTACCCGGCTGTCGGTTACGGCATCCATTATGAGCACGGCCTGTTCCGTCAGGAGATCCAGGATGGTCGTCAGATAGAGCGTCCGGACTCCTGGCGTGAATATGGCAACCCCTGGGAGATCTGCCGTCCCGAGTCCGTGCAAGACGTGCCACTCTACGGTTATGTCGAGACCGTGTTTGGTGACAACGGTGGTCTGAAGAAGGTGTGGCACGCTGGTCGCAAGATCAAAGGGGTGCCTTGGGATATCCCTGTGGTGGGCTTTGGTGGACATACCGTCAACATACTGCGTTTGTGGGAATCCCGCGCCTCCGAGTTTTTTGACTGGGACGTGTTCAACGCCGGTGGTTACATCGACTCCCAGGCCGAGAAAGCCCAGGCTGAAACCATCTCCAAGGTACTCTATCCGAACGATGAGACAGACGCGGGTAAGGAGCTGCGCCTGATCCAGCAGTATTTCTTCTGTGCCTGTTCCATCAAGGACATCATGCGCCGCTACAAGCGGGTGCATGGCTCGGATTTCAGCAACTTTGCCGCTCAGATCGCCATTCAGCTCAACGATACCCACCCGACCGTGGCCATCCCCGAGCTGATGCGGATGCTGGTGGATGAGGAAGATCTGAACTGGGATGCTGCCTGGGCCATCTGCTATCAGGTCTTCTCCTACACTAACCACACCTTGCTGCCGGAAGCGCTGGAGAAGTGGTCGGTCAGTCTGTTCGAGAAAGTACTGCCTCGCCATCTGGAAGTGATTTACGAGATCAATGCCCGCTTCCTGAGCGAGCTGGTCGAGCCCAAGTGGCCGGGCAACGATGCCATCAAGGCCAAGCTCTCCATCATCGAAGAGGGAGATGTGCGCAAGGTGCGCATGGGCAACCTGGGGGTGATCGGCTCCTCCAAGGTGAACGGCGTGGCCGAGATCCACTCCAAGCTGGTGAAAGAGGATCTCTTCCCTGAGTATGCCGAGCTGTGGCCAGAGAAGCTGTGCAACGTTACCAATGGTGTGACCCCGCGTCGTTGGCTGCTGGCGTGCAACCCGGAACTGGCTGGCCTCTACAACGAAGTGGTGGGCAAGGAGTGGCCGCTGCAACTGGACAAACTGCGTGGCGTAGTGAAATTTGCCGACGACAAGGCGTTCCAGCAGCAATTCATGACCATCAAGCGTCATAACAAGGAGAAGCTGGTCAAGGTCATCAAGGACGAAACCGGCATTGATGTGAGCGCCGAGGCGATCTTTGACATCCAGATCAAGCGTCTGCACGAGTACAAGCGCCAACAGCTTAACCTTATCCACATCATGGCACTCTACCGTCGCCTGTTGGCCAACCCGGACTATGACATGCACCCGCGTGTGTTCATCTTCGGCTCCAAGGCGGCGCCCGGTTACAAGCTGGCCAAAGACATCATCTATGTCATCAACAAGCTGGCTGAGCGGGTCAATAACGATGCTCGCATTCAGGGCAAGCTGAAGGTGGTGTTCATGCCGAATTACCGCGTCAGCCTGGCCGAGAAGCTGATCCCGGCTGCCGATGTCTCCGAGCAGATCTCCACCGCCGGTTACGAGGCCTCCGGTACCGGCAACATGAAGATGGCATTGAACGGCGCCATCACCATAGGGACGCTGGATGGGGCCAACATCGAGATCGCGGAAGAGGCGGGTGCCGAAAACTGCGCCATCTTCGGTCTGAATGTGGACGAGGTGAAGGCATTGAAGGGACGCGGTTACAACCCGTATGACTTCTACTATGCCAACTCCGAGCTCAAGGCTGTGCTGGACTGGTTCGATACCGACTACTTCACGCCGGGTCGTCCGGGTGAACTCTCCTCCATCAAGCGCTCCTTGCTGGAAGGGGGCGATCCTTACCTGACCCTGGCCGATTTTGCCTCCTACTCCGAAGCTCACAAGCTGATCGATACCTGGTATCGGGATCCTGCACTGTGGGCGAAGAAGGCCATCATCAACTCAGCCACCATGGGCAAGTTCAACTCGGATCGTTCTATCCAGGACTACGTGGATCGGATCTGGAACCTCAAGCGCTGCAACATTACGGGTTGATCCCCGTCTTGATATGAAAAAGCCCTCGCATTGCGAGGGCTTTTTGCTGGGTGCGAGTCAGCGGATCAGAGAATGTCTCCGACAAAGTAGGCAAGCACTGCCAGCAGCACGGTGAACACGATATTCAGTGCCATCCCCGCCTTCATCATCTCTTTTTGGCGGATATGGCCGCTGGCGAAGACGATGGCATTGGGTGGGGTGGCCACCGGTAGCATGAAGGCGCAGGAGGCACCGATGGCGATCAGTACCGCCATGACGATGGGGGATACGCCCAGCGCCTCGGCCACCCCGGCAAACAGCGGGATCAGCAGGGCGGCGGTGGCGGTATTGGAGACCAGTTCGGTCAGAAACACCACGAAGGCCGCCAGCATCAGCAACACGATGAAGATGTTGGCATGGGAGAGCACGGCCGACAGGTGGCTGGCCAGGAAGGCACTGGTACCGGTGGCCTTGAGGATGGCGCTCAGGGTCAGGCCGCCGCCAAACAGCATCAGCACGCCCCAGTCGGTGTTCTGGTTGACGTCATCCCAGCTGGCGACGCGGCTAACGACGATGGCCACGATGGCGCCCATGGCGATCAGGGTATCGAGTTGAGGAACGCCGCCGAAAGCGTTGGAGATGGGCTGCGATCCAATCCAGAGCACCACTGTGGTCAGGAAGATGGCCAGCGTGACCTTGCGTTCACGAGTCCAGTTGATGGTGACATCCTGGATTTCAACCCTGTGGTTGAGTTGTGGACGGGTGACCAGATAGAGGAGGGCAATGCCGCAGGGCATCAGGATCAGCACAACAGGGATGCCGAATTTCATCCAGTCGGTGAAGCCAATCCCCATCTGGGCGGCGGCGATGGCGTTGGGCGGACTGCCGACCAGGGTGCCGATGCCACCAATGCTGGCGCTGTAGGCGATCCCCAGCAGCACGAACACGAAGGTGGCGCGATCTTGCTTGCTGTCGAGCCGTGCCAGCATGCCGATGGCCAGTGGCAGCATCATGGCGGTGGTGGCCGTGTTACTGATCCACATGGACATGGCGGCAGTGATGGTAAACAGCAGTATGACGCCCCAACCCAGATGGCCGTTGGCCAGGTGCATCACCTTGCCCGCCATCAGGGTGTCCAGCCCCTGTTTGGAGAGGGCGGCCGCAAGGGCGAACCCCCCGAAGAACAGGAACAGGATGGGGTTGGCAAAGTCGGTGAGGGACTTGCTCATGTCAAACACCCCGAGCACGGTCGCCAGCAGTGGCACCAGCAGGGCCGTGATGGTCACGTGCAGGGCTTCAGTCAGCCAGAGAATGGCGATGAAGACCAGAATACCCAGCCCCTTGTTGACCATGGGATCAAACGGTAGCCAGGCCAGCATGGCACAGAGCAGCAGCGCATCCAGGATGACAATCCCGGATTTGATGTCTAGCCAGCGAGATGGGGTAGCGGGGGGGACAGCAGATGTGTGCATAGCGTTCTCTCGGTTAATTTATGGTTGTTGTTGTGTTGCCGAGATTACATTTATCCCGCTGTGTGAAACAGGGGGAAGTCGTCAAATCATGCCGGGACTCACAGAGTCAAGGTGGGTGAAAACATTAATAAAACAAAAATTAAACATTTAATTTTCATTTGGCGGAAGGAATGAAGGAGGCGAGCCACTCCTTGAACAGGCTCTTGGGCAGGGAACCACTGCGCTGCGCCATTATCTTGCCCTGCTTGAATACTATCAGGGTGGGGATGCTGCGGATGGCGTAGCGGGCCGCGATGGCTTGCTGCTGCTCGGTATCGACCTTGGCAAAGCGAATGTTAGGTTCAAGTTCACTGGCAACTTGTTGAAAAATTGGTGAAAATTGTATGCATGGCCCGCACCAGCTGGCCCAGAAGTCGACCACGACCGGAAGGTCGGATTGGATCAGGGTATCGAACTGTTCCTCGCGGCTCATGACGGGAGTGATACCAAACAGCGGTGCCTTGCAACGGCCACATTTCGCGTTTGAATCCAGTTTTTCGTCAGGCAGGCGGTTCTTGGTGAAGCAATGACTACAATAGGTAGTGATAAATGACATAATTGATTCCTGTATGCGTAAGCCCTGCAACATCTTTCTTGCACTGACAGGGCCGAGTAACGGTAACATAGCAGTCAGTTATCTTTCACTGCCAGTGATCCGGTTTCGGCATTCTGTCGGCGGATACACGGCCATGACATGAGAATCTAGACGGGATGAATAATGTGACACGGGTCAATCGTGTTGTCCTGAGCCTGATCATCGTAGCGCTGCTGGCATTCTCCGGTTATTGCTGGCAACTGCTCAGTCAGCAGCAGAAAGCCTCCGAACTCAGCGTGGCAGCGGAGTTGATCCTCAACCGGGTCAACACGGATACCGTTTATCTGCTGGGACGAGAGAAGGCCAATGATGGCAATGTGCAGCAGCGTCTCAACCAGCTGTCGAGCAATCTCGACAACTTCGTGCGCGAGGTGCGTAATGACCCCGACGCTGCTGATAATCCTCACTCCCAATCCCTGCTGCACGACATCGACAGCTACCTGCTGGATCTGGCCAAACTCTACTCCATGGAGATGGCCATCGAGTACATAGAGCAGCCGTTTCAAAAACAGCTCAACGCCTTGCTGGCGACCCTGCCAGCAGATGCTCCTTTGGCCATAGATCTGACCGAGCTGGCACAACTCAGTCGCTACCTCAAGCGCAGCTGGGACAAGGGCGAGCAGGAGCAGCTGGAAAAGCTGCAACAACGGCTCAAGACGGCCTATCCTTCCCTTCCCGAGGTGGCAGGTCTTGCCCAGTTGAGCGAAGACGTCAGCCACCAGGTGGTGGACTACCACGTGCTGCGCAACCAGGTTATCGACATGCATGAGCTTGATGGGTTGTCGGTCTGGAAGCAGAGCAAGATGGATCAGGCCTCCTCCCTCAAGAGCCGTTTCTATCTGATCGTGCTGGGGGGGGCCATGCTCTGTTTCGCGCTGGTGGCAGTCACCCTGTGGCGTCGCAACCAGAAGCTGAGCGACCTGTCGCGTCAGACCGGCTTGCTGGCCCAGGCAAAAAGCGATTTTCTGGCCAACATGAGCCACGAGATCCGCACCCCCATGAACGCCATCATAGGCTTCAGTTCGCTGGCGCTGCAGACCGAGCTGGATCAGCAGCAGCGGGATTACCTCAGCAAGATCAAGTCTTCGTCAGATACCTTGCTGTTGCTTATCAATGACATTCTGGATCTGACCAAGGTCGAGTCCGGCAAGCTGACTCTGGAAGAGATCGACTTTGATCTCAGCGAGCAGATAGATTCGCTCGCCGGCATGTTTGCCGATCTGGCCGAGCGCAAGCAGATCGAGGTCATCATCAACAAGTCACAGGCCGTGCCCGATTTCCTGCGCGGCGATCCGCTGCGACTTGGTCAGGTGCTGGTCAATCTGGTCAACAATGCCATCAAGTTTACCGAGCGGGGCGAGGTGGAAGTGGCCATCATCCTGGTCAACCAGCATCCCATGCGGGTGCGTTTTAGCGTGCGGGATACCGGGATCGGCATCGCCGAGGAGAAGCAGGCCCAGCTGTTCCAGCCTTTCACCCAGCTGGAGGCGGGGAACACCCGCAAATATGGGGGATCCGGCCTTGGTCTGAACATCTCCCAGCGACTGGTCGAGCTGATGGGGGGGCGGATCACAGTACAGAGCAAGCCGGGCACAGGCTCTGTGTTCCAGTTCGAGATCCCCATGACCAAGGCCGTCTATGGGGTGTCTGGTCGTCGGGTCTTCTTCGAGCATCAACCGCTCATTCTGGTGATGGATGACAATGAACTGGTGCTGGATCTTGCCAAGGACATTCTCGGTCGTGCCGGTGTCCGGGTGGAGGCGGTCAACAGCCTCTCCCGGGCTCGTCAAGTGCTGCGCGAGGAGGGCCAGAACATACGGCTGGCCATCCTGGACTGGCGTATGGGGCAGGAGGATGGCCTGGATCTGGCCCTCGAGATGTACCAGCACAGCCAGTGGAGGCGCTTGCCCATCCTGATGACCAGCGCCTGGGCCAAAGAGGGACTGCATGGGCGTATGGAGAGCATGGGGCTGACCCACTTCCTGTCCAAACCCATGACAGAGAATGCCCTGCTGGCCAAGGTGGATGAGCTGCTCAATGGCAGCTCCCACGATCAGCAGATCCGCCAGGCCGAAGCCCAGGGCGATCAGCAACACTTCCGTGAGCTGCTGCAAGGCGTCAGGGTCTTGCTGGCGGAGGACAACAGGGTCAATCAGCAGCTCATCATCGAATACCTGCGCCGGGTGGATGCCGTGGTGACAGTGGTCAGCAACGGCCGTGAGGCGGTCGAGCGGGTCTCCGAGCAGCTATTTGACGTGATCCTGATGGACTTGCAGATGCCAGTGCTCGATGGCCTAGATGCGACCCGCCAGATCCGCAAGATGGTGGACAAGCACGATGTCCCCATCATAGCGCTCACCGCCAGCGCCATGCCCGGTGATCGGGAGCGTTGTCTCGGTGTCGGCATGAACGGCTATGTCACCAAACCGGTCAGCAAGCTGGATCTCTACAACAACCTGCTGCAGTGGGTGAAGAGTGCCAGCGGCGAATGCCGGGTCCCGCTGGAGGTGAAGCCGCCGGATCTGATGGGGGTGCTGGATCTGGAGGATGCCCTCAAACGGCTGGAGCAGGATCAGGAGGCACTGCAAATCCTGTTCAAGCTGTTCATGTCCGAGCACAAGGATGATCTGTGGGAGATCCGTTCCGCCCTGCGCCGTCAGCAGCCAGATATCGCCTGCCGGTTACTGCATACCCTGAAGGGGGTGTCGGCCAATATTTCGGCCTCCCGCTTGCAGATCATGGCGGGTGAGCTGGAGTGGCGCCTGCGTCAGCAGGAGGAGCTGACCGAGCCGGATCTGGAGCAATTGCAGCGTGTATTCAGCTTGACCCGGGATGAGGTGTCTCACTTCTTGCTGACCGGTGAGCAGCAGGAAACGCCATACAGTCCCTTTGAACAGCGAGATGATCGCTTATCGTAACGGGATAAATAGCAATTATTCTCAAGCCAGCCACTTCAGGCTATCATGGCCCTCTCGTATCGCCCCCTTCTGGGGGCGATTGCATTGCGTGTTCCCGTGACGGGCGGCAGCCTCTGGCTGATCGCGACAAAGGATATCTACGTGAGCGTATTCTCAAGGCTGGGCTGGTTCTTCAAGGAGCAGTGGCGGCGTTATCTGGTCGCCATTTCCTTGTTGATGATGGTGGCCGTGTTGACCGTGATCCCCCCGAGGGTGGTGGGCTGGGTAGTGGATGGCATCGCCAAGGGCTCTCTCGACAACGATACCCTGATACGCTACCTGGCGGGGCTGTTTGTACTGGGTCTGCTCATCTATCTGCTGCGCTACGTATGGCGGGTCATGTTGTTTGGCGCCTCTTACCGGCTGGCCTATGTGCTGCGCAACCGCCTGTTCAGCCACTTCACCCGTATGAGCCCCGATTTTTACCAGCGTCACCGCACCGGCGATCTGATGGCTCACGCCACCAACGATATCCAGGCGGTGGAGATGACGGCCGGGGAAGGGGTGTTGACCCTGGTGGATTCCATCATAGTCGGGGCGCTGGTGCTCTCCATCATGTGCAGCCAGTACTCCTGGCAGTTGACGCTGCTCTCCCTGCTGCCCCTGCCCGTGATGGCGTTTTTCATGAACCGCTTTGGCACCCAGATCTACAAGGAGTTCAAGGCGGCGCAGGGGGCCTTCTCCCGCCTCAACAATAAGACCCAAGAGGCGCTCTCCGGCGTGCGTGTACTCAAGTCCTATGCGGTTGAATCTCTGGAGGACAAGGGTTTTGCCGAGCTGACCCGGCAAGCGGGGGCGTGCAATATGGCGGTGGCCCGCATCGATGCCAAGTTCGACCCCGTCATCTATCTCTGTATCGGTTGCTCCTATTTTCTCGCCGTTGCCGGTGGCAGCGTGCTGGTGGTGCGTGACGAGCTGACCCTAGGGGAGCTCACCAGTTTCACCATGTATCTGGGTCAGCTCATCTGGCCCATGTTTGCCATCGCCTGGTTGTTCAACATCATAGAGCGGGGCAGTGCTGCCTACTCCCGCATCGAGAGCCTGCTGGCCGAGCGCAGCGATATTGAAGAGCCTGCCCAGCCGGCCACGTTTACCTCTGCTTTTCCGCTCAAGGCCAAGGGGGTGAGCTACCAGCTGGAGCAGCGCACCTTGCTGCAGGATATCGATTTCACCCTGCACCGTGGCGGCATGCTGGGGGTGGTTGGTCGCACGGGGGCGGGCAAGAGCGCCTTGCTTAAGTTGCTGATGCGCCTTGCCAACCCCACTGCCGGCGAGCTCACCATGGGCGCCGTGCCCATCGCGCAGCTGGCCCTTGGCGAGCTGCGTGACCAGTTTGCCTATGTGCCGCAGGAGCCGTTTTTGTTCTCCACCACCATAGCCGCCAACATCGCCCTTGGCAGGCCCGATGCCAGCGCTGAGGAGATAGAGCGGGTGGCGCGCATCGCCTGCGTGCACGATGACATCCGCCGCTTCCCCAGGGGCTATGAGACCGACGTGGGAGAGAAGGGGGTGACCCTCTCCGGCGGCCAGAAGCAGCGGCTCGCCATTGCCCGCGCCCTGCTGCTGGAGGGGCCGATCCTGGTGCTGGACGATGCCCTGTCGGCGGTCGATGCCCATACCGAGCTGCAGATCTTGCAAGCGCTCAAGGCTCACAGACGCACCTTGATCCTGGTCAGTCACCGTATGACGGCGGTGGAGCAGGCTGACGAGATCCTGGTGCTGGAGCAGGGGCGCGTCAGCGAGCGGGGCCGTCACGGCGTCCTGATGGCTCACAACGGCTGGTACGCAGACATGGTTCGCTATCAGCGGCTGGAACAAGACGTGGAGGAGAGCCTGTGAACCTGACCATGAAACGGCGGCTGGTGGTCTTGCTGAACCCGTTATTTACGTCTGGGACAAGATGTGGGGGGCGCCTGTGAATCCAACGATTAAACGCCTGCTGGCTTACTGTGCCCGTTATCCCCGCTGGCTGATTCAGGCAGGGATCTGCCTGCTGCTGGCCACCGGTGCCGAAGTGGCGGGCCCCCTGCTCATCAAGCTCTTCATCGATGACTACCTGGCGCCGCGTCAGCTGGTGTGGCCCGCCATTGCCGCCATTGCGGCCGGGTATCTCGGCCTGCAGGTGCTCTCGGCGGCGGGTTTCTACCTGCAATCCCTGCGCTTTAACCGCATCGCCCAGGCAGTGGTGCAAACCTTGCGCGAGCAGGTATTTGCCACTGCTATACGCTTGCCGGCCCGCTACTTTGACAAACATCGCTCGGGCTCGCTGATTTCCCGCATCACCAACGACACGGAGGCGATCATGAACCTCTATGTGCAGGTGATTGGCCTGCTGGTGCAAAAGGTGGTGCTGCTGTGCGGCATCCTCATCTCCATGGCCCTGCTGGATATGCGGCTGATGCTGGTGTGCGCCTTCCTGTTACCGGCAGTGGCCGCTGTGATGTGGCTCTACCAGAAACTGAGTGTGCCCGTGGTGCGAACGACCCGTAGCTTGCTGTCCGAGATCAACAGTCGCCTCAACGAGTCGCTGCAGGGGATGCCGGTTATCCAGGCAATGGTGCAGGAGCGCCACTTCGCCAACGCCTTTGCCGAGGTGAACCAGCAGCACTGGTCGGCGCGGCTCAAGGGCCTCAAGATCAACGGTATTTTGCTGCGCCCCCTCATCGACTTGTTCTACATGATGGTGCTGATAGGCTTGCTCGCCTTGTTTGCTCACGAAGGATTGAACGCGGGCGGCGCTATCCAGGTGGGGGTGCTCTACGCCTTCATCAGCTATTTGGGTCGCATGATTGAGCCGCTGATCGAGATGACCAACCAGCTCAACCAGTTGCAGCAGGCCATGGTGGCCGGGGAGCGGGTATTTGCCCTGCTTGACGAGCCCCGTGAGAGCACTGAGGGCGAGACCCAGTCCCTGCAGGGGCGGGTCAGCTTTGACAAGGTGAGCTTCTCCTACGATGGTCAGCAACAGGTGCTGCGCGAGGTCAGCTTTGCCGTGCACCCCGGGCAGATGCTGGCGCTGGTGGGCCACACCGGCAGTGGCAAGTCCACCATCATCAGCCTGCTGATGGGTTTCTACCCGCTGGATCAGGGCACCATTCGTTTCGATGATCGCCCCATGGACACCTTGTCGCTGGCGGCGGTGCGGCGCAGCATAGGTCTGGTGCAGCAGGATCCCTTTATCTTCGTTGGGACTTTGGCGGAAAACCTGCGCTTGGGCCGTGACGGCCTCGATGAGGCGCGGCTCTGGCAGGCGCTGACCGAGGTACAGCTGGCCGATTTCGTGCTGAGTCTGCCAGATGGGCTGGACACCCTGATGGAGGAGGGGGGGAAGAACCTCTCCGCCGGTCAGCGCCAACTGCTCTCGTTTGCGCGTGCTCTGGTCGGCGATCCGCGCGTCCTCATTCTGGATGAAGCCACTGCCAGCGTGGACTCCCAGACCGAGCTGGCGCTCTCCCTGGCGCTCTCGGCGGCCCGCCGTGGCCGCACCACCATTGCCATCGCCCACCGGCTCTCGACCATAGTCGATGCCGACGAGATCCTGCTGCTCTCCCGTGGCCAGGTAAACGAGCGGGGCACTCATGGTGAGCTGATGGCGCAGGGAGGGCACTACGCCCAGCTGTTCGAGATGCAGAGCCAGGGGGCCTGGCTGGAAGAGAAGCGGGCCTGATGGCGAGGCCAGTCGTATAAAAGAGAGGTTGCCCCAGGGTCACCTCTCTTTTTTGTGTTCGCCGACAAGCAGCAGAAGCGTGCTCGGCAACCTTGTAGAGCAGGGGGTTGCATGGCAACATGCTGTTTACATTAACTCATCGGATCAGTTCGCATATGGACTTGCAACGTTTCAAAGCCAATATGGCGCTACGGCTGTTTGCCTGGCGTTATATTCCCGTCATCGGCTTTTGTGCCCCCGTTATCGAACGGATGGACGCCAAGGCGCTGTGCATTCGCATTCCCCTTGGCTGGCGTACCCGCAATCACCTGGGCAGCATGTATTTTGGTGCCCTGGCGACCGGCGCCGATCTGGTGGGCGGCCTGCTGGTGATGGAGAAGGGACGGTCGAGGGGCAAGAAGGTGCACTTCGCCTTCAAGGATGTGCAGGGGGAGTTTCTGAAGCGGCCCGAAGGGGACGTGCAGTTTGACTGCGCGGCGGGGGAGGAGATTGACGCCATGATCGACGAGTCGCTGGCGAGCGGTCAGCGCATCAATCGCCCCATCCAGGTGGTGGCCACCTGTCCGTCATTGAACGGAGATGAGGCGATGGCGCGCTTCGTGCTGACCCTGTCGATCAAGGCCAGCTGAATGCTAAAGGGCGCGTCGGCGCCCTTATTCAAGCCAGTATCAGAGGATCTCCGGGCTCACACCCGCTTTCACCACGACTTTCATGCCATTGAAGTTGACCACTTGCTCGGCCACTATCTTGCAGCGCTTGCGGGTTTCAATCTGGCCGTCCACTTCCACCAGACCATCGGCGACAAGGGCCTTGGCCGCGCCGCCACAATCGGCCCAGCCCTGATGCTTGATAAGGTCACACAAGGCAACGAAGGGGTGGCCTTCGAGCAGAAACGTCTCCATGGGAAATCCTCTAGATGGATGAATGGCTGAAACAGCAGGGCGGTTATTCTAGGCAGTTCGGGCCGTCAATGAAAGGGCTAGGGCGTCTATCTTCAGGCAATGCCGGCGGCCAATGAGAGGGGGGCCGCGTCAGGGCGAGCAGGCGAGGAAAGAATGGGTGAGGAGATCCGCCGTCATCAGGGCGGGATCTATAAAATTCAGCCCGGCGGGGCCGGGCTGAAGGAGGGGGCTGTGATCAGCACTTAGCCAAACTTCACCACCGCCTCGCCAGTCACGGCGAGGGCCCCGGCCGCCGTCACGATGCGGGTGGCCAGGGTGATGATGGGCTTGTCGGCCCGCAGAGCGATGATCTCCACCTCGGCCGTCACCTCATCCCCCACAAACACCGGTTGCTTGAAGGAGAGGCTCTGCCCCAGGTAGACGGTGCCCTTGCCCGGCAACTGCTGGCCCAGCAGCCCCGAGAAGAGGCTGGCCAGCAGCATGCCGTGCACAATGGGTCGCTCGAACGGCGTGGTGGCGGCAAAGGCCGAGTCCAGATGCAGGGGATTGAAATCCTCCGACAAGCCGGCGAAGGCCCCGACTTCAGCCGCGCCGAAGCGCTTGGTCAGGCTGGCTTTTTGCCCAATTTCAAAGGGGAGTGGGCTCATGCCAGCTCCGCCTCTGGACGCTTGGCAAAAACGGGGTTGAGCCGCACCTTGACGTAGCCGCCGGGTGCCGCTTCCAGTCCCTCGCTCGGGATGCGGGCGGGCACAGGCGTGGCCTCCTCCTCTCGCGCCTGGATGAAGGCGGCCATCTGTGGCCACCAGGAGCCGCTCTGATGGGTGGCCTGCTCGAGCCAGGCGGCGGGTGTGTCACTGCTCGCATCGCTGTGCCAGAAACCGTACTTGTTGGCCGCTGGCGGGTTGATGATGCCGGCGATGTGACCCGATTCGGCCAGGATGAAGCGCTGCTCGCCGCCAAACAGCTTCATGCCCTGCCAAGTGCCCTGCCAGGGGGCAATGTGATCGTCCATGGCCGAGACCAGCAGTACAGGGCTCTTCACCTTGGCGAGATCGATGCGGGTGTGGCGGATCTTGAGCTCCCCCTTCACCAGCTGATTTTCCAGATAGAGACGGCGTAGCAGGCTGCTGTGGGTCTTGCCCGCCACGTTGGTGCTGTCGCTGTTCCAGTGCAGCAGATCGAATGCCACCGGGCTTTGCCCCTTGAGGTAGCTGTCGATGTAGTAATTCCAGTAGAGGCTGTTCTCTCGCAGCAGGCTGAAGGAGACCGCCAGCTGGCGTCCATCCATGATGCCCTTGGCCTCATTTTGGGCCTCCAGTGCCGCTATGATGGGCTCGTGGATGAAGATGCCGATCTCCCCCGGCTGGGAGAAATCAAGCAGGGTGGTGAACAGGGTGGCAGAGCGTACCCGCTGCTTTTGGCGCCGCGCCGCCAGCCAGCCCATGGCGAGCGACAGGGCCGTGCCGCCGATGCAGTAACCGATACCGTGCACCTCGCGCTCGCCGGTGGCTGCTTCCACGCCGTCCAGGGCGGCGATCACCCCATCGACCACGTAGTCGTCGAGATCGATATTGGCCTGATCTGTTCCCGGGTTGCGCCAGGAGATCATGAATACCGTCTGGCCCTGGGCGACCAGCCAGGCGACCAGAGAGTTCTGGGGGCGCATGTCCATGATGTAGTACTTGTTGATGAAGGGCGGCACGATCAGCACCGGCGTCCTGGCCACCGTCTCTGTGGTTGGGCTGTACTGGATAAGCTCGTAGAGTTCGGTGCGCTGCACCACCCGGCCCGGCGTCAACGCCAGATCCCGCCCCAGTTCGAAGGCGGACTCGTCGGTGAGGCGGATGTTGAGCTGATCGGCGCTGCGCTCCAGATCTTCGGTCAGCAGGGCCAGTCCGCGCACCAGATTCTGGCCGTTGGATGCCAGAGTGAGTCTGATCAGCTCGGGGTTGGTGGCCAGAAAATTGCTGGGTGCCATGGCATTGAGGTATTGGCGGGTAAAAAATCGCAGCCGTTCCCGGGTCTTCTGGGGCAACCCTTCCAGCGCATCTATCGACGCCAGCAGGTGCCTGGCAGTCAGCAGATAGGATTGCTTGAGGTAGTCATAAAGGGGCTGATCACGCCAGGCGTCGTCCTTGAAGCGGCGATCGCTGCGCTCCGGCGTGATCACCGGCTCGTTCTCCTGGCCTGCACTTTTCAGCAGGGTGTGCAACATCAGCTTGAGCTGATCCTGCCACCAGTTCATCTGGGCGTTGATCAGTTGCCAGGGTTGCTGGCTGCCCTGCTCCAGTACCTGGCCGAGATCGTCCAGATTGGTCTGCAATAGGGCCTGCGCGGTACGCTCTGTCTGTGCCTTGGCCATGTCCAGCAGCTTGTCGTTATAGTGGGCCAGGGCCTCGAACAGCGGGCCGTAAGATGATTGGCTCATGTTCTCTCCTTCACCCACGCCCGTGGCAGGGCGAGCCTGTCGTGTCGGGTCATGGGGAGATGTGGCTGCCCGCACCGGGCAGCCGGGGGATATCAGGCCTTGCCCGTGCTCTTTTTGATGCCGTCGGCCGCCAGGGTATCCAGCTCTTCCTTGAACTGCAGACCCAGCGTATTGAGCTTCTGGATGTCATCCAGCATCTGGCGGGAGAGCTGGCTGGCGGTTTCCAGCTGCACTGTGCCGAGAGCCGCCAGGCTTTGGGCATCCTGCACCTTGCCAGCGGCTTGCAATTGGCTCAATCCCAGTTCGGCATAGGCATTGGCGGAGGCCAGCTGCAGCCGGGTCAGCTGTTCGATGTTGCTGGCCAGCAGCTGGTTATAACGGGTGAGGGGGGCAGCAAAGTCTTGCATCTGCTCGGTAAAGGTCTTGATTACGTCCATATTCATCGCGTGTCTCCGTGGTTGACAGAAGGGTATGGCAACAGGCCGACAGGCCCATTCTTCGGTTACATCCGTTCGACTACATCCTTAAGTCGTTACGTGTCGTTTGCTCTGTTCAAACGTACGTTTCGGTATTGTGTTACCAAATGAGGCTTGGTGTAAATAATATAAATGTTAATTTTTGCTTAAAACTTGACTCTGGTTTGTCCAGTTTATGCGAATGAATTCAGACGGGGAGTGACGCAGCAGCGCTGGCCTGGCCTCGTTCCCGCACGCGAGTGCTGATAGGCTGGCCTCTCTCTGATTGTGAAGGAAAGCCCCGATGAAACCTGCCTATTTGCTGCTTGCCTGCGGCTCCCTTGCCCTGGGTGGTGTTGCCCATGCCAGCACACCCATCCAGGTCTCGCTGCCCGGTGTCAATCTGCCCGCCTCCCATCAGGTCGAAGGTGTCAGGGCCTCCTTTCTCTATGGCCGCACTGGTCAGGTGAAGGGGATAGACCTGCCCATCTTGGCCCTCTCCGACGTGGATCAGTTCAGCGGCCTGCAGCTTGGCGTTTTCCTCGGTGCCGGACGGGTGCGCCACCAGTTCAATGGGGTGGCCATCAACGCCGTCAACTGGCACGAGGGACAGGACAGGGGGATCAACTTTGGCTTCGTCAACCTGACCAACAATGTACAGGGCCTGAACTGGGGCGCCGTCAACATCGCCAAGGGCAATGCCCTGGCCAACGTGGGCTTCGTCAACTATGCCGAGCGCACCACCTTCCAGCTGGGGTTCATCAACGCCACCAAGCATCTGGACGGGTTGCAGATAGGCCTGGCCAACTACGCCGAGAACGGCATTTTCCCGATACTGCCGCTGATCAATTTCAAGAAATCCTTCTAAGGCGTGCGCCTGGCCTTGCTTTAAGGGACGCAGCCATTACCCTGTGCTTCATTGATAGTGCGCAGAGGTGACACGGGCATGACAATGGAACACATGGACGCCATCGGTATCGGCTGGGATGTGAGAGGCTGGCAGGGCAATGCCCAGGCGGTGGCTGTGGTGGGCTGGCAGGCGCGCGAGCAACGCCTGCACTGGTTTGGGGTGTCGCCCCTGTTCCGGCTTAGCTCGCGGGTGGCGCCGGATCTGGATGCCTTGCTGCGCCCGGCGCTGCAAGATGAGATGAACCTGATGCAGGTGTTAGCTTGCCCGCAGCTGGCGTTGGGGATCGATGCGCCGCTTGCGTTTCCACGCGCTCTGGGCGATCTGCTGGCAGGGAGGGCGACCGAGTGCGCCGTGCCGCAGCGGGAGATAGACAACCCTTATGCCTATCGCGACTGTGAGCGCTGGTTGCACCAGCAATATGGCAAGAAGCCCCTTTCTGCCACCTTCGACCGGCTTGGCAACAACGCCACCCTGGCGCTCGCCATACTGCCCAGGCTGGCGGACTTGCAACTGGTTCCCAGGCAGCAACCAGAGGCCGATCGCGCCGTGCTGGAGGTCTATCCCGCTCTGGCCAAAGTGGGTGGCAAGGCGTCTGCGGTCAGGGCCGAGCTGCAACCCCATCTGCCTGCAGAGTTGGTGACGGGTACGGATCGCTACGATGCTGCGATCTGCGCCCTGATGGCGCTGCAATATGCCGCCAAGGGGAGTGTGTCTCTGTTGCCGACCCTGATACAGCCCCCCGCTGACATGGCACTGGATGAAGGCTGGGTTTATCACTTCGCGCGCCCTTGAGCAGAAGGTGGGCCTGATGGTGACAGCGGATTTTTCCCTCTTCTCACTCTGCGCCCGCCACGCCTGGCTGGCAGGTGCTGATATCAGCTGATTACCCACCGGGATCTTATTCTCTTCCCCGTCAGCACTGGCCACGTGCTGCGCTGCTTTATTACGCTCATATGCCATCAAACAAGATGGCTGAAACCACCTCACAAAGCATAAACCGTGACCCCTTATCCGATTCACATCTGGCAAGGCAGAAAGCCGCGGCGACTGTGGCTGGAGAGGCTGGTTGGGCAAATGGACCTTCCGTGGGCAGTTTTTAAGGCCAAATACGGCTTTGTGCTGCACAAAAGTGGAAGTTCAATATCTTCATCCGATATATTGCGCCTTTCCCCTGACTCTTCTCTGCGGTGATGTCGATGAAACGCATTCTCTCAATCCAGTCCCACGTGGTGTTTGGCTGTGCCGGTAACAGCGCCGCCGTGTTTCCCATGCGCCGTCTCGGCATGGAGGTGTGGCCCGTCAACACGGTGCAGTTTTCCAACCACACCCAATACGCGGCAGGGTGGCAGGGAATGGCGATGCCTGCCGGTCACATCAGTGCCCTGTGCAAGGGGCTGGGGGATATCGAGGTGCTGGGCCAGTGCGACGCCGTGCTGAGCGGCTATCTGGGCTCTGCCGAGCAGGGGGACGAGATCCTGACTGTGGTGGCTGCGGTCAAGGCCGCCAATCCTGATGCCATCTATTTCTGCGATCCCGTCATGGGACACCCGGAGAAAGGGTGCATAGTCGCCCCCGGCGTCACCCGTTTTCTCACCGAGCAGGTGCTGCCGGTGGCCGACATCATGGCCCCCAACTTGCTGGAGCTGGAGACACTGTGTGACACGCACCTGGCGGATCTGGTCCAGACACGGGCTGCGGCGCATCAGCTGCTGGCCCGGGGGGTGAAGATGGTGCTGGTCAAGCATCTGGGTCGCGCCGCTCGCGAGCCGGGTCGCTTCGAGATGCTCTTGGCTACCCCGGATGGGGATTATCTGATCGCCCGTCCGCTCTATGAATTTGCCCGTCAGCCGGTGGGGGTGGGGGATCTCATCAGTGCCCTGATGCTGGCCAATCTGCAGGCGGGCTTTGATGCCGTGACGTCGTTTGAACGCACCAATGCGGCTGTGGATACTGTGCTGCTGCACACCTGGCAGGCACAGGCTTATGAGTTGCAGCTGATCACGGCGCAGGCGGCATTTGCCGAGCCCGTGATCACGGCACGGGCCGAGCGGCTGGCCTGATACGGGTTCCCTGTACGAACCCGGTGGCGTGATCATCCGGATAGTCCAGCTGGTGATTCCGCATGGGTTAGATGGCTATGTCAGTGCCAGGCCCAGCGGGGGAGGGATGCGTGACCAGCGGGCCCTGACTGTTTGCTATGAGCTCCCGGTGCTCTGGCCTGGTCCGGTCCCCTGGCTCTGTGCCACCGCCTGATAGTGCTCCACCGTGGGGAAGGGCATCCCAGCAGGTCTGGACGCAATAGACAAGGCCAGCCACACGGCTGGCCTTGTCGTTGTTGATCCGGTGGCGTTTTATCTTTGATCAATGGTGGGGGTAGCGTGCCCGATAGCGCTCTGCCATGGCGTTGGCCGCGATCATGGCGCCGTAGACATCCTGCCCGTTCACGGCCATGGGCATGTTGCCCATGGTGTCGAGGGGATCGCAGGCAAGCGCTGCCACCTTGCGCCACTCGCTCTCGACAAAGCGGGTCAGCCCCATCTCCTGCAGTGTCATGGGCAGACCGGCGACATGGATGATGCGCATCACCTCGTCGAGTTCGGCCTGGGGGGCGCGCTCCAGCACCAGCTGGGTCAGCAGACCGAAGACCACCTTCTCTCCGTGCTGGGCACGGTGCAGCTCGGGCACCACCGACATGCCGTTGTTGACCGCATGGGCCGCCGCCAGACCACCGGCTTCGGCGCCGACCCCGCTCAGGTAGATGGTGGCCTCGATGATCTGCTCCAGCGCCGGTGTGGTGGCTTGATGGCGCACCGCGTCCATCGCCATCTCGATATTCTCCCCCAGCAGTTCATAGCAGAGCCGGGCCAGGCCAAGCCCGGTACGGGAGGGGCGCTTGCCCACCAGGTTGATACCATCGGCCCGATAACAGGCGCGGGCTTCGAAATAGGTGGCCAGCGCATCCCCCACGCCGGCTGCGAAGAAGCGGACAGGGGCCGCCGCTATGATGGCGGTGTCGGCGATCACCACGTCCGGGTTCTGGGGCAGAAACAGATAGCGCTCGAACTCGCCCGCCTGATTGTAAATGACCGCTAGCGCGGTACAGGGGGCATCGGTGGAGGCGATGGTGGGGAACAGCACCACGGGGCGGCGCAGATAAAAGGCGACGGCCTTGGCCACGTCCAGGGTCTTGCCGCCGCCGATCCCGACGATCACGTTAGCGCCCTGCTGCTCGGCGAGATCGCAGAGGCGGCGGATTTCGATGTCGGTACATTCGTAGTTGAACTTCTCGACCGCACCCGTCAAGCCTGCTTGCAGCAGGCCGGCCAGCGCCTCTTCACGCACCCGTTCCAGGATGAACTCGTCGCTGACGAGCAGGGCGTTGTCGCCAAAATCTTTCACATGATCATGGAGTTGGGGCAGAAGGTCATGGCCGATGATGAATTTTTTTGGGGAGGTGACGGTACGAGGCAGAATAGGCATGCAGGATTCCTCAAGGCTGTGAGTGGTACCCGATTGGTATGCAAACGGGTCTTTCTTGCACACCATACGCCTCGTCCGCCATCAGGTGAAGGGAGAGTGGGACTCATCTTTCGATTAAATTAATCAAGGCGCCTGTTTGATGGTTTGCTCGGGGCAATCAGATGCCGATGGCAAGCATGCACCCTCTCTGGGAGCAGGGCGCAAGGCCATCTTTGCAGGGGAAACTCAGAGCGGCTTGTAGAAGAAGAGGGTGGCCGCCAGGCTGCCGTCGGCACTGCGGGCAAAGTCCGGGATCTGGCCAGCCTCCTGATAGCCCAGCTGGCGATAGAGGCGGGAAGCCACATCGCCGACCCGGGTATCGAGCACCAGCAGGGTACGCCCGGCGTCACGGGCCCCTTGCTCCAGGGCTGCCATCAGGGCGCGGCCGATCCCCTTGCCACGGGCGTGACTGTGTACCATCAGTTTCTCCACCTCTGCCCGGTGGCGGCCGTTGGCCTTGGTACAGAGCGCCAGTTGCACGGCGCCGACCAGCTGATGCTGCTCGAAGGCGACCCAGAGCCGACGGCGGCCTGCCGCCAGCTCCGTTTCGATCCCTTGCCAGTATCCCAGCCCCTGCTCTTCCGTCAGCGGCGGTAAAAATCCCACGGAGGCGCCGCTTGCCACGCTGTCTTGCAGCAGGGTGATGAGCGCAGGCTTGATGCCCAGGGTGGAATCAACCTCAACTATGTCCATCGAGAGTCCTTGTCAAACGTGGTCACGACAGCGGGCATGCGCCGCTGTGCGGCAAACAGAGATAAGGTATCCGTGTTTTACCGCGCATGACTGGTTAGCCTCGCCGTTTCTGACGCCGATTTCAAGCCGAAGGCCCCAGTTGGTTGCGCCGGATCACGCTTGCCTGCCTGCGCTATGCCTCAGCGAATGAGCCCCTGCTCTGCCAGCCAGGCAAACAGCAGGCGTGAGACGGGGGAGATCTCGGCCAGATGGCGGCTGTCGAGCCAGCGCAGCTCGGCGATCTCGGCCGATGCAACAGGCGTACCGCTGGCCTCGCCGGTGTAACAGCGTAATCGGACTTGTACGCCTTCAGGCTTGCCATCGGCCTGGGCGCGGAACTCGCAGGCAAGGCGCAGGCTGTCGGCTTGCAGGGTCACGCTCAGCTCTTCCTCTATTTCCCGCACCAGCGCAGTTTCATCGCTCTCTCCCGTCTCGCGTTTGCCGCCGGGAATGTAGTAGATGGCCTTGCCATGGGAGCGGGCGCAGAGCAGTTGCTGATCCTGGAAGGTCAGCCAAGCGAGTTTGTCGATCATGGTTTTGTCCCGGTGGTTGAAATGGTCAGTAGAGAGCATTCACGTATTTTTCGGTCGGTTCAGGCAGTAGATCTTGTGGATGATCGCCACCAAATGTAGCCCATTTGCTTTTTCCCTTAAATGAGCTGTTTGCTATGCTCTTTTTGCTCATTGTGTCGTAGATAACTACCTGAATTTCAATTACATCCGGTTTTCCAGACCATTCTGTTGCCCGCTTCTCCCAATGTAGAATGACGGGTTTCACATAATATCTGAACTGAGTCGGTTCAATGTTGTTCAGGCAAGGATCTCCATGACAACTGGTCGTGATCTCGACTTTGTGGGCTTTCTTGGAAAATGCAGCATAGATTGCCTGGGCTGTCATTTGTCCCGAATTCTGATACTGCGTAGTTTCATATGACCCATCTTGGGGTTGCGAAATGAGTACCCCCTGACTGGCATCGAGTTTATTAGTCATCGTTTGTACATCGGCTTGTTGATAGGTCGAGCTGCAGCCGACAGCAAGCAAGGAAAAAAGGGCACCGAGATAGGGCTTCAAAATACATTCTTTTGTTTAATCAGTTGTTTTTTGATTTTTAGATAAAGTGTGATTTTTATACCAAAGTTAAAAATATAACTTATTGATTAAGCTCACATAACTCCTTATAGGATCGATATTCTCGCTGCTTCAAGCCCAGCTTTATCGCCAGATGCTCCAACTCGGCTCTATATTCCTCCAACCGATCTTCGTCATCGGTCATGATGGCCAGCTCGGCAAAATCGCCGAGCCCGTCCAAGTGATCCAGAGTGACGTGGAAAGGGCCAACAAAGTAGATGCTGCGCCGCTTGCTGATGGCCAGCACCTGCTGATAACCCAAGGTCTGCAGCATGCTCGCAGCCTTGTCGGCGTCCGTGATATTGACCGCCTCGCAGCGATCCCGCTCGGGCCCCTTGACGATCCAGAGCTTTATGCCGGAAGGCTGCATGGTACGGATCACCAAGCTCTTGCCCTCTCTGGCCAGGGTAGGTTCCGGTGTGTCGAAGTAGCTGTCCTGTTCCAGATTGTTTTCCAGCATGACTTCCGGATCCAGCGTCTTGAGCGCGGAGATGAAGGCGGGTCTGTCATCCAGTCGATATTTGAATTCGACTTCATAGCGGCCCTGAAAATGATCCTGTGACATTGAGGCTGTCCTTGTAAGCTGCTGGCGTTTGCTGGACGGCAGCCTACCAAAGTTGACGGGTTGGGCCAAGGGATCAGCCTTGCTGGAGGTGAAAACGATCTGTTTCCCGTCGGGCTCGTTTGCGCTTTGCGATTTTCCAGCAGAGCGCTTTTCTGCAGGCGTTGCTGATCGGCGGATTGCTTTTGTCAGTGATTCGGCTGGCCGCCAGTCTGTCAGCAAGAGAGAGAATGAAAAACGGGTGTTAACAGGTGGTGGGTCCCTGGTTAGAGAGTCGCCAATGGGCGCCGGAAAGTTCGGGCTGGCGCACAGGATGGGGCGTCCGGGCTGGGCGAGGGCCAGCCACTGTGGTTTAATCCTTGCCACTTTCGTGGTAGCGGATCCCGTTGGGTGGGTCCTTTGGCAAGATGCAGGTGATCAGATGCAAGTGACAACAGAGAGCAAGTTTATCGGACTCGGGGTGGCGGGCAATTTCGCCGGTCATCTGGAGCAGGCAGGAGAAGCCTCGGATTTCGTGGCTGTGGTGGTACGTGACACCAGCGCACCCAAGGCGCTGTTCCCCTTTTATGTGCCGGGTCATCCGGGCCAGCTCGGTGTCTTTCCCCTGAGCGAGAAGGCGATCTTCTTGCCAGAGGCGGCGGTCAGCGGTGACGAGAAGGTGCAGATCGAGCCGGAAGTGGTGCTCTGGTGCGAGCTGGAATATGCGGGTACTCAGGTGGCGGCCATCCATCCCCGTGCCTTTGGTGCCTACAACGACTGCTCCATCCGTCGTCCCAATGCCAAAAAAATCAGCGAGAAGAAGAACTGGGGGGAAGAGAGCAAGGGGCTGGCGGCCAATCTGTTGCCACTTTCCCATTTCGCAGCCGGTTGCGAGCTCGATGACTATCGCATCGCCTGTTACCTTGAGCGTGACGGCGAGCTGCACGCTTATGGGGTAGACAGCGCTGCCGTCGATTACAGCTATTTTCATCAACAGCTGCTGGACTGGGCCATCGACAAGTTCAACCATCAGCAGGATGAGGGCCCGGCGGAGCATATCCAGGGGCTGCTGGCTCAGGCTGGCTACCCGTCCCATGCGCTCATCAGCATAGGGGCTACCCGTTATACCCCCTTTGGCGAGACCCACTTCCTCAAACCGGGCGACACCGCCTGCGTGCTGGTCTATCCGGCCAGCCGCTATGGCGAAAGTGACATCCGCGACGCCATTCGCAGCCGCCAGTTCGGGCCTGACGTGTCAGTCCTGCTGCAGGCGGTCAAGACCCGCTGATGTCCCCCCTTCCCCCGTGTCTGCGGGGGAAGACTCGCCCTCCTGCCATCCCGCTCCCCACGGTGGCCATCGTCTGGCAACAGGATTGCTATCAGGTGATGCGGTTGTCGGGGGAAGGGCGGGAGGCGGTCCACCGACTGTATGAACAGCTGGTTTTCCAGGTCGTTATCGAGAAGGGATTTGTCATCCAGCAAGCGGATGGCGGTGACACAGTCGAGACTCCTTGGTAAGGCTGTCCGTCCCACATAACAAGAGTCATATCATGCAGATTGAACAAGCAAATACGCGGGATCACCCGACCCTGATCGCCCTCTGGGAAGCCTCGGTGCGTGCCACTCACCATTTTCTGCCAGAGGCTGAGATTGATGCCCTCAAGCCGCTGCTCCTGGAGCACTATTTCGCCGCCGTCGATCTGGTCTGTGCCAGGGATGAGGCCGCTGGTATCGTCGGCTTTTGCGGTGTGCTCGATGGCAATATCGAGATGCTGTTTATCGCACCCGAGGCAAGAGGCTGTGGTATCGGGCGCCAGCTGCTGGCCCATGCCATCAGCTGCCAAGGGGCGACCCGGGTGGACGTCAACGAACAGAATGGGCAGGCACTCGGTTTCTACCAACGTATGGGCTTCGTCATGACGGGACGCTCGCCACTGGATGGCCAGGGCAAGCCCTATCCGCTGTTGCATATGGTGCTGGCATCCTGCTAAGTGATTTGGTTCAGGTTGGGCCTGTGCCTGACAGGCTTTATTCAAGGAGGAAAAAATGACCCCGATCCAGGAGGCGTTTCTGGATGCTTATCTGGCAACCCTCGATGTGGCGGAGCGAGCAGCCATCCCCCAGATAGTGGTCGAGCACTTCTGCGACGACGAGTTCAATGCCAATGAGTGTGCCCGTTTGATCGACGCGGGCATCAAGCGAGCTTCGTGCAGTCTGAAGGCGGGCTATGAGCAGGAGAACGAGTGCTTGCCCAAGGTCGGTCGTGTGAGTCTGGTGCTGAATTGGGCGCAAGAACCTGTGTGCATCATCAAGCTGACAGACGTGAGCATTTGCCCCTTTCACCTGGTCAGTCCCGAGTTCGCCGAGTCTGAAAGGGAGGGTGATGGCAGTTATGGCTGGTGGCGACAGGCCCATCTTGATTTTTTCAACCGCTATGCAGCCGGGATCGGTATCACTTTTACCGAGCAATCTGAGCTGGTACTGGAGCGCTTCGAAAAGGTCTTTCCGCGTGATCTATCCCGCCAATAAAAAAACCGCCGAAAGGCTAATGCCAGTCAGTTAAGCATTTTTATGACTAAATATTCGAGATATTGAATATCAAAAACTGTTCCATGGTTAAAGAGTCAATTTGGCTCCAACCCTTGCCCTGACTGGCATGCAATAAAAAGAGGGAGGCATCATGCCTCCCTCACTTTTTAGCCCTTATCCCCTGCTGGTTGGGACTCAAATGCTCTTAACTGACTTGCATTACCGCCGAAATGGCGGTTTTTTTGTTTTTCAGTGCAGACCGCTCACGGCTGGCCTTACTCCTCGTTGGAGTTGTCCTGATAGCTGTCGCGCTGGGCCCGGGGAAGGCGGCGCATCGGGGTGTGCCCTGCGTCTACGCCACCGCGATCCTTCTGGCGCGCCGGTGCCGGTTGCTTGCTGCCATCGGCTTTGGGTTTGCCGGCTCCCGGCTTGCCTTTGCCCTTGGCGGACGCCGTGGCATTGTGCTTGGCGTTGGCATGGCCGCGATCCCGCGGCGGGTTTTGTACCGGCTTGCTGCCTGGCAGGGTCTGGCGAGTCGGTTTGCCGCTCGGCTCATAACCTGCCTGGATCTCGCTCGGTATGGTGAGGCCGATCAGGGACTCGATGGCCTTGAGCTGATCCTGCTCATCCTGGCTGACCAGGGAGATGGCTTCGCCGCCCCGACCGGCACGGCCGGTACGACCGATGCGGTGGATATAATCCTCGGCCACCTGAGGCAGCTCGAAGTTGATCACATGGGGCAGCTGATCGATATCGAGACCGCGGGCGGCGATGTCGGTGGCGACCAGCACCCGCACCTTGCCTTCCCGAAAATCTGCCAGCGCCCGGTTGCGGGCACCCTGGCTCTTGTCACCGTGGATGGCGACGGTATTGAGGCCGTCTTTTTCCATCTGGTGGGCAAGGCGGTCGGCGATCTGTTTGGTGCGCACGAACACCAGCACCCGTTGCCAGTTATTGCGGCCGATCATGTGGGAGAGCAGCTCGCGCTTGCGCTCGCGGTCGACCTTGATGATGCGCTGGTTGACCTGCTCGGCTGTGGTGTTGCTCGGGCTCACCTCGATCAGGGTCGGGCTCTTTAGCAGATCGTCGGCCAGCTCCTTGATCTCGTTGGAGAAGGTGGCGGAGAACAGCAGCGTCTGCCGCTCTTCCGGCAGCGCCTTCATGATGCGGCGAATGTCGGTGATGAAGCCCATGTCGAGCATGCGATCCGCCTCATCGAGCACCAGCACTTCCAGCTCGGTCAGGGTGAGGGCGCGCTGGGTCAGCAGATCCAGCAGGCGACCTGGGGTCGCGACCAGGATGTCGACGCCGAGCTTGATGGCCTCCAGGTTGGGCTTGATGCTGACGCCACCGTAGGCGATCAGGGTGCGAAACGGCAGGTGATGGGCGTACTTGATGATGCTTTCGCCCACCTGGGCGGCCAGTTCACGGGTCGGGGTCAGCACCAGGGCGCGTACCTGACGACGGCCACCGCGGCCATGGTTGGCCAGCAGACGGTGCAACATGGGCAGGGTGAAACCGGCCGTTTTGCCTGTGCCTGTCTGGGCGCCGCCCAGCACATCCTGACCTGCCAGCACAGCCGGAATGGCTTGCTGCTGGATGGGGGTTGGCTGTTCGTAACCCAATTCCTTGACGGCCCGCAGAATGTGCGGTGACAGACCCAGTTCGTTAAATGACATGTTCGAGAGAGACTCCTGAGGTGAGCCTTGGGCTCAACGCGTGACAGACATACGCTAACGCCTGGTCTGCCACAACATAAGATGCAGCGGGCCACCTTGGCAGCCAGCCACAACATAGAAAAGATAATGGGGGCGCAATATAGCAGATATGCGGCCTGCACGCAGTAGCCGTATTACTTGCCCGGGCCGCAGTGTGAGTCTGGTTCCGTGACGAGTCTCAGAGCAGTTCGCTTATCTCGTCCAGCAGGCTCTCTGGTTTGGTCTGGGGGGCGAAGCGCGCGACCACCTTGCCCTCGCGGTTGATGAGGAACTTGGTGAAGTTCCATTTGACGTTTTCCAGCCCCAGTAGCCCGGGTTTTTGCTGTTTCAGCCAGCGGTAAAAGGGGTGGGCGTGCTCGCCGTTGACCTCGCACTTGGCCATGATGGGGAAGCTCACCGGGTAATCCAGCGAGCAGAAGCGGGCGATGTCGTCCGCATCTCCCGGTTCCTGATGGCCGAACTGATCGCAGGGAAAGCCCAAGATCACCAGCCCTTTGGGTCCCAGCTGTTGGTAGAGCGCCTCCAACCCTGTGTATTGGGGGGTAAACCCGCAGCGGCTGGCCACGTTGACCACCAGGATGACCTGGCCTTGCAGGGCGGTAAGTGAGAGCTCGGAGCCGTCGAGGTGTTGCAGGGTGAAGTCGGGCAAAGACATGGTGCACTCCTGGGGGAATAGGGCCCATTCAGGGCGGTTGTCATGCACGTTAACTGGCCAGGGCGGCGGGGGCAAGGGGCATGTGCCCCGTTTGCGCCATGGCTCTCGCGCGGCATGTCTTCATCTTTTTGTGGATCCGGATCACAGGGCTACCAGGCCGGTACGATAAAGGGCGCCTTCTGTGGTGGGATAGCGTATTGATGGTGGGACTTCTCAGGAGAAGCAATCTGGTTTGTGTCTTGACCGGGAAGTCGCTAAAAAGCGCCCTCTCTCCACTTATTGTGAGTCACCCTTGGACGATCAAGCCGTCATGGATGCCATTTACACCCGGGGATGGGTGATAGTGGATGATTTTTTAACCGCCGCCGACGTGGATGCCCTCAAAGCCTGTTTGCCGTGCGAGTGGCAACCGGCCGGGATTGGCCGCGCCGCGCTGCATCAGGGTAACCCCGACATTCGCCGTGATCAGATCCACTGGCTGGATCCCGACCTTGGTGCGCCGGTGGCGGCCTATCTTGCGCGCATGGAATCCCTGCGCCTCGCCGCTAACCGCCAGCTGATGCTGGGGTTGTTCGATTACGAAGCCCACTTCGCCCGCTATCGCAGCGGGGATTTCTATGCCACCCACCGCGATGCCTTCGCCGGTCGCTCCAACCGCCGCCTTACGTCGGTCTTCTATCTCAACAACGACTGGCAACCGGAGGCGGGCGGTGTCCTCAGGGTCTACGACAACGACGAGCAGTTGCTGATGGATGTCTCCCCCAAGGGGGGGCGGCTGGTATTGTTCCTGTCGGAGGAGTTTCCCCACGAGGTGTTGCCCGCCAATCGGGAGCGTTACAGCATCGCCGGCTGGTTTCGGGTCAATGGCAACGGCGTGGGACGCCTGGATCCGCCCCGCTGACGCCTTTTCGTCCAATTTTTGACACACGGGGGAATTTTTACGGCCAAGAGCCGAGGGATGGGGGGCCCATCAGCTGACAAGGCTTTATTTCCCTTGCTACACTGGCCCGCACTTGGCTTCGTCCGGTTTTTCAGTACGGTTGGATTATCAAATGGTCATGACGAGGCCGCTTTTCCCAAGGGATCACATCTAATGAAGAACATGCATGTCTTGCTGCTGTGCGGCGGCGGTGGTTCAGAGCACGAAGTTTCTCTGCGCAGCGCCAATTTCCTCGAGCAACAACTCGGTTTCCTGCCCGGCGTCGAGGTGACCCGGGTCGAGATGTTCGCTGACCGCTGGCTCTGTGCCGACGGCCGCGAGTGCAAGCTGGGGCTGGACAAGCTGCTCTCGTTTGACAGCGTGGCCCGTCCGGTGGACTACGTGGTGCCCTGCATCCACGGCTACCCGGGTGAGACCGGCGATCTGCAATCTTTCCTTGAACTGGCGGGCCTGCCTTATCTCGGTTGCGATGCCGAGGCGAGCAAGATCTGCTTCAACAAGATCAGCACCAAGCTGTGGCTCTCCGCCATCGGCATCCCCAACACCCCGTACCTGTTCCTGACCGAGCAAAATGAAGCGGCGCTTGCCGAGGCGAAAGCTGCGCTGGCCAAGTGGGGCAAGGTCTTTATCAAGGCCGCCTCCCAGGGTTCTTCCGTGGGCTGCTACTCCGCCAGCAACGAAGCTGACCTGGTGCAGGGCATCAAGGATGCCTTCGGTTACTCCGAGCAGGTGTTGATCGAAAAAGCGGTCAAGCCACGGGAGCTGGAAGTGGCTGTCTACCAGTTCGGTGACGAGCTCATTGCCACCTATCCTGGCGAGATCTGTGTCCCGCAGGACAAGTTCTACACCTATGAAGAGAAGTACAGCAGCGCCAGCCACACGGCGACCAGCCTCACGGCTGAAGGCCTGACCCAGGCGCAGGCCGATGCGATCCACGACTATGCCCTCAAGGCGTTCCGTCAGCTGAAACTGACCCATCTGTCGCGCATCGACTTCTTCCTGACCGACGAAGGGGAGATCCTGCTCAATGAAATCAACACCTTCCCGGGCATGACCTCCATCTCCATGTTCCCGAAACTGCTGGAGCATCACGGTCACAGCTTCGCCCACTACCTTGAGCAGATCCTGCGCAAGCCCGCCTGACAGGCTTGCCGATAACGACAGAGGGGCCCACGGGCCCCTCTGTCGTTATCGCGGTTGGCGATATCACATGGCTTGCAGGGTGAACAACCAGATATGTACCCCTTGTGAGATCCGTGAGCAGGGCCATGTGCCGACACCCCGGCTTGTCCCGGATGGGGGGCCTTGCTGCGCGGCGGGCGGCTCGTTACAATCTGCCCCCTTTTTTTCCGCAAAAGTGCACCGCCCGAGCCGCGCCCCATGAAGCCAATCCCAGATCACGCCGTCAATCGCCTGCGCGCATGGCGCAAGAGCATCTCCACCCGCCCTTTTCTCGCCCGTGGCGGCACAGTGCCACGCTGCGATGCCTGTCAGCTGCGTCGCGACTGGTGCGCCTGCGAATGGCGCCCCGAGCTCAAGGCCGAGGCCGGCTTCTGCCTGCTGATGTATGACAGCGAGCCCATGAAGCCCTCCAACACGGGTCGCCTCATCGCCGATGTGTTGCCGGATACCACCTGGGCCTTCCTCTGGTCGCGTACCAAGCCCCATCCAGAGCTGTTGGCGCTGCTGGCCGATCCCGCCTGGCAGCCCTATGTGGTGTTCCCCGCGTGCGAGAAAAACCCGGCGCGAGTGACCGAACAGGTCACGCTCACCCCTGGCAAGAAGCCGCTCTTCATCCTGTTGGATGGTACCTGGCCCGAGGCACGCAAGATGTTCAACATGAGCCCTTATCTGGATGGCTTCCCGGTGTTGGCGGTCAGGCCGGATGCGCTCTCCACTTATGGCATGCGGGTCGCCAACTGCGACGAGCACCTCTGCACCGCCGAAGTGGCGGCCTGCGTGCTGGAGGTGGCCGGTCAGCTGCAGGCAGGGCAGGCGTTGCAGCTCTGGTTCAATCTGTTCAGCCGCCGCTACATGGCCGGTCGCGTAAGCCGGGCCCCGGGTGAGGATGAAGTGCAGCTGCAACAGGCGTTGGCCGCGATAAGGGGCGGCGTTCTCACTGAGGTGCTGGTCGATAGCGTCGCCTGATGGCGGCGAAGGGACAAACAAGGTGAGGCCAACAAGAATGATGAAAATCAGGAATCAATTGGCTGCCACTGTTTCGTTAGCCTCATGGCCGCGCGCCCTTTAGGATAGCGTTCACGCCTGCTTGTCCGGCGCGTTCACTCAGTCAGTTAAACCCGGGTTGCCCCCGTGCCGGGCACCCCAATCTCGCGAGGCCTATGGATGGAATTGGAACTGTTAACCCTGCTTGCCCTGTTCGGGGTGGCCCTTATCGCCGGCTTTATCGATGCCATTGCTGGCGGTGGTGGCCTCTTGACCGTGCCGGCCCTGTTGGCCACCGGCATGCCGCCGGCGCTGGTACTGGGCACCAACAAGCTGCAGAGCAGTTTTGGCTCCTTCTCTGCCACCTGGTTCTTTGCCCGCAAGGGGCTGCTGGAGTGGACCATGATCTGGCCTGCGGTGATCTGCACCTTCATCGGCGCCGCCATCGGCACCCTGGCGGTGCAGACCATAGATGCCGCCATTTTGGAGCGTTTGCTGCCCTTTCTGCTGATGGTATTTGCCTGTTACTTCTTCTTCTCCCCCAGGGTGAGCGATGCCGAGAGCTCCCGCCGTCTCACCCCCATGCTGTTTGCGCTGCTGGTGGGGGGCGGGGTGGGCTTTTATGACGGCTTCTTCGGGCCGGGCACGGGGTCGTTTTTTGCCATCGGCTTCGTGGCGCTGGCGGGGTTTGGCATGGCGCGGGCCACGGCTCACACCAAGTTGCTCAACTTCACCTCCAACATCGCCTCCCTGCTGTTTTTCACCCTCGGGGGCAAGGTGGTGTGGAGTGTCGGTTTCTGCATGGCACTGGGGCAGTTTATCGGCGCCCGTTTCGGCTCCAAGATGGTGCTGAAAAAAGGTGTGAAGCTGATCAAGCCGCTGCTGGTGACCGTCTCCTTGCTGATGTCTGCCAAGCTGGTGTGGAGCCAGTATCCCGAGCTGTTTGCCTGGATCCCGTGAGGCGGCAGATTGACCGCCAGCCCCACGCGCGGGTGTGGGGTTATTGCGCCGCGTCGCCGAGGTGGCGAAACTGCGCGCGCAGCGCACTCACCAGCCGGGCAATGCGCTCCCGCTTCAGGCTGCTCTGGCGGTAGACCAGGTGCAGTGGGCGCCCCAGACCGGGCAAGGGGCGCGCCTTCTCTCCCGGCTCCCCCACCAGTGCCAGCAAGCCCGCCGGCAAGAGCACTGGCCCTATGCCCGCCTTGGCCAGCTCGATCAAGGCCAGATAGGAGTCCAGCTCCATGGCCGGCACCAAGCCCAATTGCGCCAAGGGTTCACGCAGATAGCGGTTGGAGGGGTTATCCAGATCCATGGTCAGGATCTTGCGTCTGTGCCCCTGACCCTGCACGAATGGCCGCTGATCTGCCGGTATCCCCTCAGCCTGATCGTTGCCCACCAGATAGAAGGGTTCCTCCAGCAATAGCTCGGCTCCCAGGCCGTGGCCGGGCGGCAGGCGTCCGGCACAGATGCCGAGCAGGGCGTCGCCACTGCGCACCCGCGCCAGGATCACGGGGGTGTGATGGGTGGAGAGGGCAATGTGAGGATCGCGGCCAAGGTAGTCGTGCATGAAGCGGGCGAGGTAGCCTGCCAGCAGGGTTTCGGAGCAGGCGACGGGCAGGGGAGTCAGATCGGTGAGCGTCTGGCTGTCGGCCAGCACTCCCTTCATCTCGGCGAGACTCGGGGCCACCCGGTCGAGCAGCTCCCGTGCCTGCGGGGTGAGCCGGATCTGGCGGCCATCCGGCTCGATCAGCTTCTTGCCAAGGCGCTGTTCCAGCTGGGCAATGCGCTTGCTCACCGCCGACTGGCTGATGTAGAGGCGACTGGCCACCTTGGCCATGGTACCCTCGCTTGCCAGCAGGCTGAGCGTCTCCAGCCCTTCCAGTAACATCTTGCCCCCTAGTGGTGCCATCACGCAGATCGAATGGCGCTACCTTAGAGGCTGATGGTCTCAGGAGCAAGTGTCGTTCACCGCCTTGGCTGGCCGTCAGCGCCACTCCCGCACGGGCGGGTGAAGATCACCAGATTGCCGAGCAAACTAATGGAATGGTCGCCCCTCCCCAAAACGGCATCTAACGTGCCAAAGTGGCGAATGAAACTTTCCACTGATTGAGAGAGGCGACCGTGATGAACATTACAACGATTGGTATCGATCTGGCAAAATCCTGCATCCAAGTCCATTGCGTCGATGTGCACGGCAAGCGGATCCTCAACAAGAAACTCAAACGCGAGCAGGTGGTGCCGTTCTTCAGCAACCGACCCGCCTGTCTGATTGGCATGGAGGCCTGCGGCA
>NZ_JAACGC010000050.1:0-33236 GCF_029237385.1 Aeromonas sp. 1HA1 | reverse complement strand
GCGAACAGGGATTGCAGGCTGGAGCTCACTCTGGGAAGGCTGGCAAACACTGCAAAGTAAACTGGACGGCTTTATTGCCGCCAAAGAGATGATGGCTTCGGGGATCAAGATCTGATCAAGAGACAGCCTCCTTATACTTTATCGAGAGAACACTAATTGGCTCACCATTTTCAATGTTGGTATCAACTTGATAATAAAGCTCATCAGAACAATCCTCAACGGCGTATACCCATGTGGGCACAAGACCACAAAACGCTAATAAAAAACATTTCGAAAAATTATTCACTAACCGACTCCAGATCTTTTTTTGCTGTCCTGACAATTGAACCATCTTTATTTTAGCTACACCATTACTTGATAAAGGTGATGGCATCCTGACTATTAGCGAGCCAGACCGAGCTCCCCTCACCGACCTTTTCGGCCTCTTTTATCTGGGCATTGGGGAGCTCTCTCCAGTTCGGTATCCTTGGGTAGCGTAAACTGGGGCAAGGCGACATTGGCACGCTGCTACTCTGCATCGGGAACGCAGCATAATTTATTTTACCCCTCACACATAGACAGAACACACATCTCATCACTGATACTTTCCTAAAGTATAGGATACTCATTGACAATACTAAGCCTGTCAATTAGCGAACTATGACAGGAACGTGATAATAAAACCAGAATACATATTAAAGCTTAAAAACATTCCACATCTATAAAGTGATTAAGCAGACTTGATTACGCTTACTAATCAGCCCCCGTATCATTAATTAATACCAGTTAGTGAAAAAGACACCAGACTGAGGCCGGTGTCAGGTGATAACTAGATCTGTATAATATATCTATATATTTACTTCAATATAATATCAGTACATGAGTCACAATTAAATAAAATCATCTAGTTATCTAGGCTTCCACGGTCTATTGGCATTCATTTTTATCTTGGTAATCAATAACTCTCTTCGGTATTCTGTTTTCTTTACCATTACTCGTCATCAAAAAAATATATTTATCATACGACTCTTTAGCTTTTCTACATTTAAAGTTTGCAGCTAAATAGTCTGCCTTGTTTAAATGTGCAACTGCCCTATCAGGAAATTTATGCAGAATTTTATCTAATAAATACAATGAGGCTGGATTATTTTTAGATGATTCGAAAATATAATATGCAATATTGTTGTATGTGACAACATTATCCTTAGTGACATCATTGCTATTAATGAAATATTCTGCTGCTTGAGTAGTCCATGATATTTTCCCTGATTTTGTCAGAGACTCTAATTCTGAAAGCATGAAGTAAGATTTTTTAGTCTCATTGCACTGCTTAGAAAAATCGCTCTCATCGGGTGAGAGAAGAACTTGTTTAACATCACTGGGGGAAATATTTTCGAATGGAATAGACAGCCTTAACTCACAATTTACTTTACTGAATAGTATTCCATCAATGTTATTCTCTGACTCTGCTGAAACTTTAGTCAAAATGTACTTCCCATTGACTAATGACACCGTATTTATAATATATGCACCAAAATTACCCCCCCGATTAATAATAAGAAATCCTTTCTCATTATTAGGTAATTCGGTGACTCTATCAAAGACAGTATACCCATCAACAGTTAAATTAGAACCTTTTACATAACCTTTCACAGAGGGATTTATTATATATAATAGCTCTCCGTTTTCCTCTGTAATAACTTTCTCCTTGACACCATTCTTGTCAATATCAATTAAATAAGATTTTCCGTCAGAAAATTCAGGCGCCAAAATGTTGGAAAGCACTGATTGTGACATCATAAGCGATGTAACCAACCATATTATAAAACTTTTATTTTTTATTTTCACATTGTTCATATTTAAATATTTCCTTGAGCGTTTTCACATAAGATCTTCTTTCCAATAGCCCGTTTGAACCGCCATTGACGAGATAGCTAATTACATCTGTATAATCACCATCAGCAAGAATCCCTAAATCAAAAGTTCCATATTTTGATTTACTACCATCACTGAATACAATAGATATCAACTCTTTTTTTATCAAAATAGTATCGCTATACGGTGATACTATTGAATCGGATGAGGATGGTCTCCAAGTGTCAGAAGTACTAAGTACTTTTCCTCTACGCCAGAACCATCCTGCCGAATCAACACTAATTTCCAAGCTATTACTAACCTTATTTATATCAGACAATATCCCCTTATTACTATAGGCATCATAAAGCTTATAATTACTTCTATGTGTTAGCTGTAACACGCCCCTACCAATATGGGGGGCATATGGCTTACTTCCAGCGTTATATTCTGTCGTTGTTCTAAAGCGATCAGTTTCATGAAATGCTTGCGCTATGAAGTGTATCCTCCTGATACAAGTCGATATATTATACTTTCTAAAGGTGGCATTCATTTCAAAAGCTAAACGTTCATATGTACGATCGGCTACATCAAGGGTACATCTTGAGTCATTGAATAGATCTTTAGATGGAATGCCATCGACTTGACGAAGTTTCTCTATGATATTCATCAGTTCTTGCGTGGACAAATCTCTGTCACACGAACATATACTATTTGTAGAAAGTGCCATGGATAATGGATATAAATGCCAAACCTCCTTTTCAAGATTCAACTTGGCAGCACTCTGCATCCACTCCAGCTTATCGATGCGCTGTTTTTCATGATCCACCAACTGGTCAAAATCAGGCAGACCAATTTTTGTCATCAATTTATCCAGCCATTGATAACTACTGGCTGACGATTTTTCATACCATTCGCTGGGATGCTTAACAATAAGCTTGTGAAGTTGGTCTGCATTGCTGCTGTTTTGCAGGGCCGCCTGTATCTCTTCACTGCTAAGTTCGCCATTGCCATCGGTATCAAAGCTCTTGACCAGATCGGTAAAAAAGGTTGGAGGTGCATCGGGATCCAGATAGCCGTCGGAGCCTGAACCATCGACCTTTTTAAAACCGATCTTCAGCCAATCATGCTGACTCAATAACTCGACTTGCTCTTTCTTGACATATTTATCTGAGGAAACGCAGACCCACTCCTGCTTTGCTGCATCCTTTTCCAGCTTGGGTGATTCAACCAGCACTTCCTGGCATTTGTCTTTGGTCGCTACCCACTTGGATTTACCTTCCTCACTTTTCTTCTCATGAAGGATTAAATCAGCAGGTACTTTGGCATAGGTAGCGCCACCTTTCGTTCCCGCCTTGTTGGCCAGAACATCATCCAGACGGGGATCCTGGGTGAACACCTCAAGATGGACTTGATGCTTACTCTTCTTGCCCCCAATCAGGGAGCCCGGCGTTTCCACCAGACCGAGGTAACCTATGGTCTCACCTGCGGCAATGGCCACGGGAGATGGCAACACATATAGCTCGCCAAGATGGGAAGGTGTACGCGCATTTACCTTGATAAATTCATCTTCAACACATACCCATACCATTCCGCAACTACCCGCAGCACCGTCTGCACTTGGAGTCACATATTCACATCTCGCCATCTTGCGTGCTTTGTCACCTACCCAATGGAATTCGAGTTGGTGGGCATCATACTGCAACTTAGTGCCGGCTGGCAGTGAGACGTTGTCACTGCCAACCATCAAGCGACCACTTTTGTCATCCGAAATCGGGTCTGCTCGACCGGCCATATTGGTCAGTAATTCAGCGTCAATCTGGTCGTAGAGCCAGGTCGGCAAATTGGGCTTGATATAGGTCACGGCATCCGGACTATTAGCGATCCAGACCGAGCTTCCCTCACTGACCAATACGCCCGCCTTCTCGGCATCCTTCATCTGAGCATTGGAGAGCTTGCTCTTGATGGTCACCTTGATGAAATCATACTCCTTGCCCCCGACACTCCCCTTTTGGGATGGCGTGCTGCTGTCCATCTCCAGTTCGGTATCCTTGGGCAACGTGAAACGAGGCAAGGCGGCATCAACTCGCTGCTGCTCGGCATCGGGATTGGCATGGGGTACGGAATTGCGCGCATTCCAACCCTTTTTTAGCACCAGTTTCTCGGCGCTTTGGTACTTATCCCAAGGCAGCAGGTGCATATAGAGCGAATAAAAGGTGAACTCGTTTTTCGCTTTAGTTTCTGCATTGATCTCACAATATTCGTGCTGTACCAAGCAGAAACAGTTGGAATAACGTAAGGACTCCCCCTGAAATTCAGAGCTCAGATAATCCTTCATCATCCGGAATGCCACCACCTTGCCATCGGCAATGGCTCTGACGGGGTACTTATCCTTGCACCAAGGGGCACTCTTGTCGCTAATATGAATGCCGCCATGCCACTTGTTGTGGTTGCCAAGAAGATAGTGACCCGATTGCTCGCCATTGATCAGCGCCGTCAGCACCTTGACGTCCTTGAACTCTTCCCCTTTGGCGGTGAGGATGGGAAATGCAAACTTCATGCTGTTTCCTTATTCAGAAAAGAGGTAGAACGCGCCAGGCTTCTCTTCTTTCAAGAGCGCCTCCATCGCTTTCTCGGTGGGGATGGCCTTGATGAGCTCGACCAACTCGGGAGCCTTGACCACTTCCACCCCTTTGGGGATAACGGGCACCTGACCCGCCCAGCCGGAGCCTGATCCTGCGCCGCCGCCCGCATTGAGCTTGATGGCGGGGCCGACCAGCTTGATGCCACTCGGGTCGACTTTCACAAAGCTGCTGCCGCCCTTGAGGGTGATTTCAGCTCCGGCTTCCAGCACCAGCTTGTCGCCCACCTTGATGTGCACCTCTTGCCCCGCTTCCACCAACAGTGCCTGTGCAATCTTCTGGTGAAGCGATGCATCCACGGTCAGCGAATAGTCAGCCTTGATGTGGTCGCGCTTCTCACCCTCCACCGTCAGGTGGTCGTTGGCCTTGATGCGAGTCACCCGCTCGTTGTCGATGTCGGTGTGCTGGTCATGCTTGATGTGCCAAGCAGCGTCGTTCTCGATAAGCACGTTCAGGTCTTTCTGACCGTGGATATAAATCTCTTCCTGCCCCGCCAGGTCTTCAAAGCGCAGCTCGTTGAAGCCTTCACCCTGATGGGTCTCGGTGCGCAGCACGGTACGGGTCTTGTTGGCGGGCAGCTCGTAAGGTGGCCGGTTGGTGGCGTGGAAGGTGCGACCGGTGACGATGGGCTGGTCGGGGTCCCCTTCCAAAAAGCTCACGATGACCTTATGGCCGATACGCGGGATGGCCATCATGCCGTACTGGCCGCCTGCCCAGCCCTGACTCACCCGCACCCAGCAGGAGCTCTGGTCGTTGGAGCTGCCGTAGCGGTCCCACGGGAATTGCAGTTTTACCCGGCCATGCTCGTCGCAGT
The DNA here is from genome assembly GCF_029237385.1 of Aeromonas sp. 1HA1. Taxonomy (NCBI): domain Bacteria; kingdom Pseudomonadati; phylum Pseudomonadota; class Gammaproteobacteria; order Aeromonadales; family Aeromonadaceae; genus Aeromonas; species Aeromonas sp. 1HA1. The sequence goes on along the minus strand of NZ_JAACGC010000050.1, from coordinate 27,947 downwards.
GAATCTCCTCCCCTTCAGGCCCAACCACGCTGGCGATTTGCGGGCCGTCGACCATTGGCTTGTGGGGCGCCTCGGGGCTGCCGATGCGGGCGCGCCAGGTGGTACTCGCTTTCACTACGCCAAATTCGTTGTGGTAGACGGTCGGGCCGCTGCCGCCCTCTCTAGGTCTTGCCCTGGCTTGCCCTCCTCGGGGCTGCGGGTCGCCTTGGCCGGTGTGGTCGCTAGCCGGTAGGCCACGATTTCCCCGTCCGCAATGGCGCGTACAGCGCCGCTCGGGTGCCAGCCCCCTTTCTCAGTGAGGTGGATGCCACCGTGCCATATGCGGTTGCGACCAATCAGGAAGGTGCCGCTCTTGAGACTGTTGATCTTCTCGATAAAGGCATAGAGGGAGGCAATCTCGCTGGGGGAGTTACCTCCCCCAGCTGTCATCCCTGATCTTTAAAAAGCGACTGCGGTGATAACAGGCCAAACAACGCCTTGCTCAGGAAGGTGGGTGTCCCAGAATATTTCTTCACCACATCACCAACTGGTCTCCATACAACACCGGTTTGAAGTCGATGTCAGGTGATAACTCGATCTGTACAACCAATGGGTTGGAGAACAGCTATCCGGCCTCGGATTCCATTAACAATGGCCATCATATACACGAAATTACAGATAACTGCTTACCATTTTGAATAACTGATATTTCTCCTTTAGCAGGAGACACGTTGTACATCGTATTTTTATTCTTAAAACTGAACGTTTCACCTATTAATGAAAAGTCATTCAGAGATAATTCGCTCCCCTGCTTACCATAATTATACGTTATATCTCCTGAAAAAGGAGAGTAGCATAAATTCAGAACTTTCCCTGATTTTGTCTTGCAATAATAAAACACACGATCTTCACTGTCACAAATTTTGTTGCCAGTACTTTCTGACAATGCATCTATCTCAATATATCGCATCTCACTGTATAAGTGAGACACTTTATTGCTTGCATGACTATAAGGAATATTTATAATTTTGCTTATGATAGAAGCGTCTTCACTTACTACCCCTTCCAAATTAACGGCAGCAATCCCATTACCTTTATTTATTTCACCAATACCACTTACTCGCTCCTCGCCTGAGCTTGTTGTGATAGATGCACTACCTACATAATTAAATTTTCCAGCAACATCAAAATAATATACTACCTTTAATCTCGGCCTATCAGCAGGAACAGTAATCTTGATAAGCCCATCATTATTTATTTTTTTACATGAACTAGTTTCCGCGGTAAATGGAACTGTAAACGTTCGCACCTCCTCCTTATACTTTATCGAGAGAACACTAATTGGCTCACCATTTTCAACATTGGTATCAACTTGATAAAAAAGCTCATCAGAACAATCCTCAACGGAGTATGCCCATGTGGGCACAAGACCACAAAACACCAATAAAAAACATTTCGAAAAGTTATTCATTAACCGACTCCAGATCTTTTTTTGCTTTCCTAACCATTGAACCATCTTTATTTGAGTCATACCATTTAGAATCTTTAAGTGCACTTTGAGAAAACTCAAATTTTGAGAATTTTAATTTAGAGAAATCCACATTGCTACAATTTATGCTTCTGCTTAGTCTCAGCAGTGACTCATTTCGCTCTTTTACATGATTAAAGCCACCATTTACAGCAATCGTTACTTTCAAGAAATCGTTGTTCTTGGTGAATCCTCTTATATCACCCCATGCAGAACCAGAAACCCAATACCACACTGCAGAATACACTGCGTGATGAATTTTACTTGCGAGCATATCCACCTTGTCATTATCAATAGGCAACTGATTAATTGAAGATAAATATTTTTCGTAATTTTTTTTATGCGTTATCTGTATTAGACCTCGACCATGGTAGAAGCTACCACCACCATAGTCATCCCACTTAGATGGTGTAGAGCCGTTTTTATTTTTATATTCTTCCGTAGTTCTAAAAAAATCAGTCTCGACAAGGCACTGAGCCAAGAAATGTATTTTATCAAGACATGTAGAAACGCCGAAGAAATTCATGGCAGCATTAAGCTCTTTGAGGAAAACATCTGTAGAAACGCCTGCTACACCCGTATATGCTGACCGAGAAAACAAGCTTTCCACTGAAGCTTTTCCTTCGATTGCAATTTCTAGGTGTTTCAGTTCAATATCTCGCCCACACAAGCATTGGTTACCTTTTTGAGGCACGAATGTTAATGGATAAAAATGCCAGACCTCCTGCTCCAGCTTTAATTTTGCTGCACTCTTCATCCACTCCAGCTTATCGATGCGCTGTTTCTCATGGTCAACTAATAAATCAAAGTCAGGCAAACCAATTTTTGTCATCAATTTATCCAGCCATTGATAACTACTGGCTGACGATTTTTCATACCATTCGCTGGGGTGCTTGACGATAAGCTTGTGAAGTTGGTCGGCATTACCGCTATTTTGTAGAGCGGCCTGTATCTCTTCACTGCTAAGTTCGCCATTGCCATCGGCATCAAAGCTCTTGACCAGATCGGTAAAAAAGGTTGGAGGTGCATCGGGATCCAGATAGCCGTCGGAGCCTGAACCATCGACCTTTTTAAAACCAATCTTCAGCCAATCATGCTGACTCAATAACTCGACTTGCTCTTTCTTGACATATTTATCTGAGGAAATGCAGACCCACTCCTGCTTTGCAGCATCCTTTTCCAGCTTGGGCGATTCAACCAGCACTTCCTGGCTTTAGTCCTTGGTTGCCACCCACTTGGATTTACCTTCCTCACTTTTCTTCTCATGCAGGATTAAATCGGCAGGTACTTTGGCATAGTTGGCACCACCTTTCGTTCCCGCCTTGTTGGCCAGCACATCATCCAGACGGGGATCCTGAGTGAACACCTCAAGATGGACTTGATGCTTGCTCTTCTTGCCCCCAATCAGGGAGCCCGGCGTTTCCACCAGACCGAGGTAACCTATGGTCTCACCCGCCGCGATAGCCACGGGAGATGGCAACACATATAGCTCGCCAAGATGGGAAGGTGTACGCGCATTTACCTTGATAAATTCGTCTTCAACACATACCCATACCATTCCGCAACTACCCACAGCACCGTCTGCACTTGGAGTCACATATTCACATCTCGCCATCTTGCGTGCTTTTTCACCAATCCAATGGAATTCGAGTTGGTGGGCATCATACTGCAACTTGGTTCCGGCTGGCAGAGAAACACTTTTGTTACCAGCCATCAAACGACCACTTTTGTCATCCGAAATCGGGTCTGCTCGACCGGCCATATTGGTCAGTAATTCAGCGTCAATCTGGTCGTAGAGCCAGGTCGGCAAATTGGGCTTGATATAGGTCACGGCATCCGGGCTATTAGCGATCCAGACCGAGCTTCCCTCACTGACCAATACGCCCGCCTTCTCGGCCTCCTTCATCTGGGCATTGGAGAGCTTGCTCTTGATGGTCACCTTGATGAAATCATACTCCTTGCCCCCCACACTCCCCTTTTGGGATGGCGTGCTGCTGTCCATCTCCAGTTCGGTATCCTTGGGCAACGTGAAACGAGGCAAGGCGGCATCAATTCGCTGCTGCTCGGCATCGGGATTGGCATGGGGTACGGAGTTGCGCGCATTCCAACCCTTTTTTAGCACCAGTTTCTCGGCGCTTTGGTACTTATCCCAAGGCAGCAGGTGCATATAGAGCGAATAAAAGGTGAACTCGTTTTTCGCTTTAGTTTCTGCATTGATCTCACAGTATTCGTGCTGTACCAAGCAGAAGCAGTTGGAATAACGTAAGGTCTCCCCCTGAAATTCAGAGGTCAGGTAATCCTTCATCATCCGGAATGCCACCACCTTGCCATCGGCAATGGCTCTGACGGGGTACTTATCCTTGCACCAAGGGGCACTCTTGTCGCTAATATGAATGCCGCCATGCCACTTGTTGTGGTTGCCAAGAAGATAGTGACCCGATTGCTCGCCATTGATCAGCGCCGTCAGCGCCTTGACGTCCTTGAACTCTTCCCCTTTGGCGGTGAGGATGGGAAATGCAAACTTCATGCTGTTTCCTTATTCAGAAAAGAGGTAGAACGCGCCAGGCTTCTCTTCTTTCAAGAGCGCCTCCATCGCTTTCTCGGTGGGGATGGCCTTGATGAGCTCAACCAGTTCGGGAGCCTTGACCACTTCCACACCTTTGGGGATAACGGGCACCTGACCCGCCCAGCCGGAGCCTGATCCTGCGCCGCCGCCCGCATTGAGCTTGATGGCGGAGCCGACCAGCTTGATGCCACTCGGGTCGACTTTCACAAAGCTGCTGCCGCCCTTGAGGGTGATTTCAGCCCCGGCTTCCAGCACCAGCTTGTCGCCCACCTTGATGTGCACCTCTTGCCCCGCTTCCACCAACAGTGCCTGTGCAATCTTCTGGTGAAGCGATGCATCCACCGTCAGCGAATAGTCGGCCTTGATCTGGTCGCGCTTCTCGCCCTCCACAGTCAGGTGGTCGTTGGCCTTGATGCGGGTCACCCGCTCGTTGTCGATGTCGGTGTGCTGGTCATGCTTGATATGCCAGGCCGCATCGTTCTCGATAAGCACGTTCAGGTCTTTCTGACCGTGGATGTAAATCTCTTCCTGCCCCGCCTGGTCTTCAAAACGCAGCTCGTTGAAGCCCTCGCCCTGATGGGTCTCGGTGCGCAGCACGGTGCGGGTCTTGTTGGCGGGCAGCTCGTAAGGCGGTCGGTTGGTGGCGTGGAAGGTGCGACCGGTGACGATGGGCTGGTCGGGGTCCCCTTCCAGGAAACTCACGATGACTTCGTGGCCGATACGCGGGATGGCCATCATGCCATATTGACCGCCCGCCCAGCCCTGACTCACCCGCACCCAGCAGGAGCTCTGGTCGTTGGAGCTGCCATATCTGTCCCACGGGAACTGCAGTTTTACCCGGCCATGCTCGTCGCAGTAAATCTCCTCCCCCTCCGGGCCCACCACTATCGCGATTTGCGGGCCATCCACCATGGGCTTGTGGGGTGCCTCGGGGCTGCCGATGCGGGCGCGCCAAGTGGTGCTCGCTTTGACCACGCCAAATTCGTTGTGGTAGACGGTCGGGCCGCTGCCCCCTTCCTCTTCGAGCGCCTGCGGCTGTTCACCGGTGTGGCGGATACGGACGATTTGCCAGTCGGTATTGAGGCTGCCGTTCGGGTGTTCGGTGAGTGAAAATGTCTGGCCCGGCAAGAGGGCTGCGCTGTTGGACTTGCCACTGCCGCTGACCGCGTCATTGCGCAGCGCATCGAGGCGGTGCTGGGCAAACGCCTTGCCACTGCCGTCCTGCTTGTAGCGGCCCGGATAGTCAAAGTGCTGGTAAGTGTCACGCTGGTGCTCGAGCTCAGCCCCCATTTTCTTCTGGGAGAGGCCATAAGCCGGGGTCTTGAAGCTGTAGTCCTTGAGCTCTACATCCGAGGTGCGCACCGATTCGCGGTAGTGGAACTGGCGCACATAGGCGCCCTGTTCCAGAGAACGGTTGCCGAGGTTGAAGAACAGCTCGGGGCCAGCTGTTAATGCCGCCGCATCGTCGGCAAACACGATGCGATGTTTGCCTTGCTCGAATTCGTGAAAGTAGAACAGCCCCTCTTCGGCGGCCAAACGGTTCAAGAAGTCGAGGTCGGTCTCGCGATACTGAACGCAGTATTCCCGCTGGGCATGCTCATTTTTCAGGGCAAAGGCGTAATCGGTGATGCCGTGCTCTTGCAGCAAAATGGAGAGGATTTCGTCAGGCTTTTGCGCCTGGAAGATACGGGAGTTTTGGCGAAGCGAGAGTCGCCACAGCGCCGGCTGCACCCGCAGCTGATAGCGGGTGCGGCGAAAGCCGCTGTCCCCTTGCGCAAAGTCGCTCACTACCCCGCATACCCGCCGTTGCAGCTCGCCGTGGTACCACACCATCAGCTCGCACGGCTGGTCAAGCACGGCGCCAACGTCGACGTCAGGCTCCGGGCTCGCCAATTCCAATCGCAACTGGAACGGCCCGTTCAGTGCCTCTTCCAGCGCAAACTCGGCCACCACGAAGGTGGTCTCGGGCAAGGCCCCTACCTTGACGGTAAATTGTAATCCTGTGCTGTCTGCCATAACGCTGTTCCTTAACCTGCCTGTCCGCTACCCGAACCAATCACTACGCCACCGCAACCTATGCCGGTGCCGGTCACGGCGATGGGTTTGCCGTTGACCAAAACGGAGCCGACGCCCCCCGAGATGCTGCGTGGATGGGGAGGATTGTTGGGTTTGTCGTGAGGGGCCAGCGGATCACCCTGCCGGGCCACCGGTTTGCCATCGAGAAAGACGTCCGGGCTAGCGGCAATCACGGGGGATGGGTGGAACCCATCGTGGTCGGTGCCAATGTCACCGAGCAATGCAATAGAAGGGCACATATAAATTCTCCGTGTGGGCAAGGGGCCGCCGTTGGGGCGCCCGCCATGGCGCAGGCTCACCATCATGAGCCGGGGCGCAGAGACACCAGGGGTAGCGACCTAGCAGTCTCCATGCCATGGCTGAACCGCCATTAATAACGTTTAAAATCAGTAAGTTATACTAACGACTCGCGCCGTTGAGCGGCGTTACTGCAATGAATTGCGCAAGACAGGGCAAACAACACGGCAAATCTTGCTCTACCAGCCATATTCGCTAACCACTGCGCAATTCATTGCTCAAGGCAGCATTATCAACTACCTTCAGCGCCCTGTTGCAACTGATAGAGCCGGATATTGAGCGCTTTCAGGTCATTTTCCAGGCTTTTCAATTCGGCTGCCGTGATGGGCTCCCGGGAGGCCTTCCTCGCCTCCAACTCGCCAAGACGCAGGCTGAACGGGATGTTCTGCATCAGGTTCTTCTGCACCTCGTAGAGCTGGGACTTGAGGTAAGAGATGGTCACCGTCTTGCGCTGGCGCTCCAGTTCCAGCAACTGATCGAGCAGGGCATCCACCCCGGCGCGGGCATCCAGATAGGTCGGCATGCTGATGGCATCCCCCTGCTGACCGGCAAGCAGCGTTTGCCACTGCTTGTCCAGTGCCTTGACCGCCAGCGAGTCGGGATAGATCATCTGCAGCGAGCTGCGAAGCCCCTCCCCATAGCGATACCAGTAGAGCGGCGAGGCCTGCTCCAACCGGACAAGCTGGCTCTGATAACGGGCCACCAGTTCGCTCTCCATGCCCTGCAGGGTCTGCTCCCCCAGCACAATGCGCGCCTGGCGAATGTCGTCATAACTGAGTGCTCGCGGCAGCTCGGCGGCCGGTTGTTGCAGACGCTGGGCTGCCACTGTTTTCTCCTGCTGCTGATGTTGCCAGCCGAGCCAGCCCATCACAGGCAGGGCGCAGCTAAGCAGGCCACAACCAAACCAGAACCAGGCGGGCCGCTGCCGGCGATGCTGCTCAATCTTGAGCACGGTCGGCTTCATCTGTCCCTTTTCTCGTCCCACCAGAATGCTGCCCTGAGGCAGGTGCGAGGTCGCCGCCCCGGCAGAGGCGCCGTGATCGCTATCCATGTCGGATTTGAAGAAGACCATGGGCGGGATCTGCAGTTCCTCCTTGAGGCCGGGCTCATCGGAAACGATGACGATCTCGGTCTCATCGAACAGATGGGTGTAGCCCTCGATAAAGTGCACCAGGTTCTCGACCCGGGGAATGCGGCTTAAGCCCGCGTTGTGCAGCTTCTCGCTGATAAGTTGCAGCGCCCGCTCGCAGCGGTAGATCAGTCGCTTGTCTTCATGGCTGATCTGGTACTGGCGGACCACGTCACTGATGCGGGCAATGAACCAGTCGAGCATCTCGATGCGGGCCCGCTCCTGATGCACCGGTGGCCAGAAGCTCTCCCACTGGGTCACGATCAGGTTGGCCAGAAACTCACACCCTTCGGTGAAGCCGCTCAGCCCCTGCAAGCGCGAGCGCGCCAGGGTGAAGTAGATGGCGGTCTGCAGATCCACCCCGTGCTTTTCGAAGATAAGGCTGGCGAGCTGATGGATCTTGCGCCAGTCCACCTCGGGGCGTGAGGCATGGCTAAGCTTGTTGATTTCGCTGCGCAGCGCTTCGTATTCCGGCAGCATTCTGGGGTCACGCCCCACTTTCAGCGCCTGCTGACCTTGTTGATTCTGTGACATATTCGGTTCCAAAATGCGGGGGGCTCTGTGTCCCCCCGACATGATCAATAGAGGGATCCAGGCAATCTGAACTGGCTGAACAGGCCACCGGTGAAGGGGTTCTGCGCGCTATCGGTATAGACGCGATAGGTCATGGCCCCCTGATCCACCGGGAAGCGCACATCGAAGGTCGCCTCATTGACCTGGGTCAGCTCCCCCTTGTCCATCAGGCGGAACATGGCCCAGGGGCCGACGAAGCCTTCGCTGCGCGGTGACCGTTCGCGGGCAGCCGGCACCAGGGTTATCTTGCTCTCGGCCCCGTCACGCATGGTGTTGGGCCACACCAGCGGGATCTTGGTGCGACGGCCATGGGCGTACTCCAGCAACTGGCCATCCAGGTTCAGCACGCTGCGCCGCTTGTTGGCGGTGAGCTCGATGGGCTCGAGGGCGAACTGCACCTCCAGGTTGCCCTGCTGGCTGAAGAAGATCTGGCGGATGCGGGCGGCTCTATCCAGCTGCTTGACCAGCTCGGCCTGCATGGGCGAGCTGAACTCTCCCTCCATCAGACCGCTCTCTACCATGGGTTTGAGATTGACCTGATAGAAGCTGTCCAGGGTGCCGCCCGGCGCAAAGAAGCGCTCCATCTCGGAGAGCGGCACATCCTTGGCTGAGCCCGGATCGAACGGATAGCGACCGGCCAGCTGGCTGTTGAAGGGGGCCAGCACCTTGTCCTGCCACTCCTGATTGAGGGACGACATGGCAAGATCAATCACCAAGCGCGAACTCTGCTCGGAGAGCTGACCCACCCAGCGATCCAGCGGGGCCGGCAGGCTGCGGGCATACTGCTGCAGGGCGAACACGGGATCGGCGTACTTGTTGGTCAGACGCAGTTGCACCGCCTTGAGAGCCGATTGACCCGGCTCGGTAGCGTTGACGATGAGCTCCAGATAGTGCTGCAACTCCACCAGCTTCTGATTGACCTCCTGAATGAGCGGCCCCTGCTCGCCACGCCCACCGAGGACGGCGTTGGTGGCCATGAAGGGACGCCCGATGCGGGCCGTGATGGCCTGGGCCGGATCCCCTTCCACGTCGGAGACCTTGCGAATACGGGTGTTGTCATCCAACGAGGCCAGCACCCGCTGGAACGGCTGATCGTTGCCTGTGATGGCAGAGAGCACGTCGAGCGCCTGCTCGGGGCTCTCCAGGGTCTGCACATCCAGGTTGGTCAGCAACTTCTGCCACTGGTTGACGTAGTCGGTGACATAGCGATCGTTAACCTGACGGGCGATCTCCTTGCGATCGGCCTCGCTCAACTGGCTCAGCTTGCGCTGGCCCAGCACCCAGGCATCCATGGCGGTGAGATCGATCAGCGCCTTGTCCTGCTTGAGGAAGAAGTCGTTGAAACCGGGCCAGGTCAGCAACCGTGGCACCTGACCGGCGTTGTCGCTGCGCAGGTCAAACACGGCATCGAAGGTGGGGCCCACCTCGTCACGCACATTGAGATCCGGCGGCAATACATCGCCCGCCTTCACCACCAGATTCTGATAAACCCGCTGATACATCGGCAATTTGCCCAGTTCACGCTGGGCACCATAGACAGGCTCCTTGAACGGCACGAAGGCGGTGATGGCGGCCGGATCACGGGCTGCCCGGGCACCGTACCAGTCGGTGTGGTCGAGGGCGTAATCCAGGTGCCCCATCAGCTGCTCCTGCACCGCACCCTGCCCCGGGAAAGCCTGCTGCCAGCGGCTGGCCATGTACTGCGCCACCAGCTCCTTGTTGCGACCCGACGCATCGTCCAGCATCCGCATCACCCGCAGGATGGAGAGCTTCTCCTCGCTGCCAGCCGGTGCCTGCTCGAGATCCGCCAACAGCCCCTGCATCTGGGCCGGCAGAAAACGCAGGCTCAGCAGTTGCAGATAGGATCCTTCCACATAAGGGCCAATCTCGTCCCCCTGGTAGAGGCCAAGGTCGGCCACCAGCGGGGTGCGTTCACGGTAGTTACCAAAGGAGAGGGTCGCCTCGCGGATAAGGTTCAGGCGCGGCAGCTGGCTCACCCCGAAGGCATGTTCATCAGCCACCTCGTTGGTCTCCATGAAGGCCTGGGCCTTGGTCAATACGTTGCGGCCCGCCTCTTCGTTGACCCGGTAGAAGTAGTGCCAACCACCGATAAGTGCCGCCGAAAACAGCGACAGACAACCCAGACCAATGGCCATGCGGCGACGGCGATAGAGGGTGTGCAACCGGTTCTCCCCGGCCAGATGGGCCTCGGGGAAGATGATGGTGGAGAAGAGCTTGCGCACAAAATAGGTATTGGACTCCCCGCGCAGGGCCGAGTGAATGGGCTCGGGCAGGTTGTAGCGACGGGACGCCGCCTGGGCAAACGCATCGAACGGCACCCCCTGCTGATAGACGGAGCTGATATAGACGCCGCGCACCAGCAGCGGCTTGCTCTCCTCGATGGCCAGGGTCTCGTCGAGCAGGCTGGTCACGTAATCTTTCAGTCCCGCCAGTTGACGCACAAACGAGAACAGGGCGTTGCGCTGGGCGGCATCGAGCCGGGCCAGCATCAGCTCGGGCAGATTCTGGTTGAGGTTGTCCACCCACTGGTCCCAGAACAGGGCCAGCTCCTGCTGCCAGGATTTGCCCTGGCTGTCGCTCGGGTTGAAGGTCACCCCCAACACAGCCTCGCGGGCCTCCTTGTCGAGCTGCTCATAAACCACGTCAAAGCCGCGCAGCAAGTCGAGCTTGGTGAAGGTGACATAGAGCGGCAGCCGGGTGTTCATGGTGGCCGACACCTCCTGCAGGCGGGAGCGCATCAGCTGGGCATAAGCCTTGCGCTCGGCCACGCTGGCGTGGGAGAGCCAGGCCAGATCCACGGTCAGCACCAGGCCGTTGAGAGGCTGGCGGCGACGGTGTTCGTTGAGCCAGTTCAGCAGGTGCAGCCAGAGCCGCTCGTGCTTGCGGGCTTGCGGATCCAGCTCGGGTTCGGATTGAGAAAAGAGCTCGCCGGCAGGATCCAGCATCACCGCCTGCTCCCCCAGCCAGCAGTCGACGAGCTGTTCCTGCGCTACGTCCCTCAGTTCGGTGTCGAGTCTGGGGTTGAGCTTGTTGGCCGGGTTGGCTCTGTGGATCAGGCTGCTCTTGCCGCTGCCGGGCAGCCCCAGCACCAGATACCAGGGCATGGCGTAGAGTGCGCCCTTGCCCAGATGGGTATTCAACGCCTGCAGCCAGCGATCCAGGAACTGCGCCTGCTTGTCGATGAGCCCTTTGACCGGATCCTGCTCCAGCACCACCTCGTGCTGGCGCTCGGCCTTGAGTTGCTGCATCTTGCGCCAGACGCGCCAGGAGAGAACCCCCAGCATCAGCCAGAGCCAGAGCAGGGTGAATACCACCCGCCCCCACAGCGGCTCGAACGGCTTGGCGCCACGGATCTCGATACTGGGCCCCAGCCACCACACCAGGATGAGGGCGACGACCCAGAGCACCACACAGAGCAGGGGCCAGGAGGGTTTCAATTTCGGCAGCTGTTGCCGCAGAAAGGTAAAGATGGTTTTGAACATAAAATGTGATCCAACTCCGACTCAATGACTCATTTCGGCACTTATTTCGACAATGGGGCCGCATGGCTTTCCAGGCGACTGACCAGCCCGGGCTCCCAGTGAGACAACCCCAGGCGACTCGCCTCTTGCCACAAGTGTTGATAGTGCTGGCGCGCGAGCGCCTCCATGCCTTCTTGCGCCAACAGCTCCGCCTGCACCAACTGGGCATGGAAGCGGGCTCTTGGCTCTTTCAACTGCGCCATCCTTTCATCCAGCAGGGTGAGGGCCGCAGCCACCCCCTGCTCCCCATGACGCAAGGCCACCTCTTCAGCCAGACTGGACTCCCCGTCGCCTCCCCCTCCGCCCAGCTTGGCGGGCTGCAACCAGCGGCTGCACTCGGGAGGCAGAAACGGGCTGCCATCGCTGAAGGTGAGATCCCGCAAGGTCGGCAGCCGCTGCAAGAAGCCGTCCAGCTCCTGCGCGATGGCCTGTGCCACGGCGCCAAATCCCAGCTTCTGGGCCACCTCGGCCGAGAGGCTATGTCCCTCGAACCAGTAGGGCGCCAGGGTCAGGCTCTGTTCGATCCGCTGCCAGAGCGCCAGATCCGGCGCCCCCATTGCGGTGCGGTACTCATCCACCATGTCCGTCGACATGGGGGCCAACTGGGTTTTATGGCCCCCGGCGCTCATGGGCGGGGTGGTGATCCCGGCCCAGATGGCGTGACGGCGCAGGCGATAGCCCACCGCCGCCTCCGGCTGGCGCTCGATGAGCAGCTCGGCCACCTTGAGCTGGGTCTGTCGCCAGGCTCTGTCATTGGAGCTGTCGATCTCGATGCCTGAGCCCTTGGCGCTGCCGCTGAGCAGCATGGATCCCGCCATGCTGGCCGCCGTGGCCACGGGCGCGCCGCTCTCGGGCTTGGCATCGGCCTGAGCTTGCGCCACCTGCTGGCGCTGGGCCCGCTTCAACCCCATCAACAAGGGTTCGAGCAGCTCGCCCTTGTCCGGGCACTGGGCCAGCCAACAGGCCTCCAGCTGCTCGGTCTGGGCCAGCAGCTGAGCCAACTCGGCCGCCGAGGCACTTTCACTCACCCGCGGCAGAGCCCCCTCGAAGCGCTTGACGATCTGCACCATCAAGCGCTGTTTCTGGCTGACATTACCGGGCCAGGCCAGCAGCCAATAAGCCTTGACCCAGGCTTCCAGCAAACTGAGCGCGGCTCCCAGAGGGGTCGCCTTGGCCGGATGTTGCAGGCAGCGCAGCAGCTGGGCCAGCACCCGCATATCCTTGGTGCGGCTCTCAAGCAAACCCAGACAGGCTTCGGCCACCGCATTGAGATCAACCTGGCTGTGGGCCAGGGATCCCAGCTTGACCAGCTCGGTCTCTACATAATCCCAGCGCGGCTCGTCGGCCAGCACGGCGCCTCTGATTTGCTCATCCGGCAAACTGGTGAGCAAACGGGCACACCAGGGGTGTTGATAGCTCATGGTGCCCCCTACCAGCGACACTGCTGACGTACGGGGAGCAGTGCCTCTTTCAGACCACTGAGATCGACCCGCAGCAAGGCGCCGTTGTCGGCCCGTACCTGCAGCTCTCGATGGCCAATCCAGCGCTTGAGCTCCTCAATGGCGGGCAGGCCGCGGCCATATTCGAGCAACAGCCCCTGATCCCGGATAAACCAGCTCTGGTCACTGCTGCTTGGCTGGCCGTCCAGCTCAACCTGCACCGTCTCCCCCGCCCAGGGGGAATCGAGCCGCAGCCGGATATGGGTGATGCTATCGACACACCCTATGGCCAGGGTCGCCCCGCGCAACGCGGGACGGGTGAGCGTTGCGCTGCCACGCCCCTCATCCTGCTGTAGCAGGAAAGGAGGGCTGTCCGGCGTGCGAGCCTGCTCCTGTGCCCAGATGGCCTGCCAGGCGGCAGACTTGGGGGCACCCCCCTCGCTCGTCTGGGTCACACCATTGCCAAGGGCGTCATAACAGGCGAGCCGGATCAGCGGCGATGGCTCGCGGCGGCACGCCTGCCAAGACGCCATGTCCAGCGGGGCCACGGCGCTGCTGGTGGCCAGCAACAGCGGCAACAAGCCGGGGATGTTCATCAGTTCACCTCCAGTTTCTGGCACTTGTGATCCAGAGTGCGCTTGGGAATATTGAGGCTCTCGGCCACCAGCATGCGGTTGCCCTGGAAGTAGCGCAGGCGCGCCTCGATGACGGAGGCCTCGTACTGCTGCATGGCCCGGCGCAAATCGCGGATATGGTTGTAATCATCCAGCGCATCGGGCAGCTCGGCACAAACCCGATCCCGCAGCTCCGGCGGCAAGGCGCTGAGCCCCACTTCTTCCCCGTGACGAGTGTGGGCACAGGCGACCTCCAACAGATTGCGCAGCTCGCGCACATTGCCGGGGAAGTCGTAACTTTGCAGCTGCGTCAAAAACCTGCGCTGCAACCCCGCCAGGGTCTTGCCATCCTGGGTGGAAAACTGGGCCATGAAGTGCTGGCACAACAGGGGGATGTCATCCATGTGCTCCCGCAGGGGGGCGATGAGCAGCAGACACTGGCAGAGGCGGTGGTAGAGATCGCCCCGGAACTGCCCCTCCTCCACATGGCGAGTGAGCGGCTGATGGGTCGCTGCGATGAGGCGAAAATCGGAGTAACACTCCTGCTCAGACCCCAGTGGCCGGTAACTGCGGGTTTCGAGCACTCGCAGCAACTTGGCCTGCATGGCGGCGGGCATGTCGCCCACCTCGTCCAGAAACAGGGTGCCACCGTTGGCCTGGGCCACCAGCCCGGTCTTGTTGGCAAGGGCACCGGAGAAGGCCCCCTTCTGATAACCGAACAGCTCGCTCTCGATGAGGTTTTCCGGGATGGCGGCGCAGTTGATGGCCACAAACGGCTTGGCTGCGCGATCGGAGCACTGGTGCACCAACCGGGCAACCACCTCCTTGCCGCTGCCCGTCTCCCCCTGAATGAGCACGCTCAGCTTGTGCTGGCCCGCTTGGGCGATCTGCTCGCGTAATCCGCGGATCACCGCCGACTGGCCAATAAGCTGATCGCCGAGCAGCTTCTCATGCTGACGCTGACGCTCCCCCTCTCCCTTCATCTGGCGCAGAGAGTCGCGCAGTACTCCCTGATCCCGGCGACTGCGTCCCAGCTCGCGAATGAGGGTGAGCTGGTTGCAAAACACCTGTGACAGCTGGGCCAGTTCAGGGCGACCTGCCCACTCCTGCAGCACATCACCGCCGTCCATCATGGCCAGCACGGCAAACGGCTTGCCGTTGCCATCACTGAGGGGAAAGGCGTGCAGGCCACACTGCTGACCCAGGTTGGCCAGCAAGGAGCGAAACGCGGCGTGCTCGATGCGGGCTCCGCCGTGCAAGGAGTCCCAGGTACGGGACTGGGCCTTGTGCAACACATAGGCAAGCGGGTGGGAAAAGTCATCCACCGCCAGCGCCAACGCCACCGCTTGCCCCTTGACCCAGCCGGTGCATTCGAGCTGGCGACCGCTCACATCCAGCATGCCGAGCAGGATACCCTTGGGCTGAAAGCTGGCATTGAGGGTCGAGGTCCACCAGTGACACAGGTGCTGCTCATCGCGCTGCTGTGTCAAGGCGAGGGCAAATGCGAGGGCTTGTTCCATGCTCAGCCCTCCACCTCGGCGACGAACTGGCGCTCGCTCACAGAGAAACGCACCCGCTTGATAGGCTCACCGGCCGAGAGACGCTGCAACAGTTGCAGGGAGACTGGCGGCAGCAGGGCACCGTCGATGACAGACTCCAGCATGCGGGCGCCGTTCTCGCTGCGATTGGCACGGCGCAGTATCTCCTCGGCAACCTCCTCCTCCAGCACCACCTCGGCACCGAAACGTTCCTTGAGCAGCTTGACCAGCCGGTTGAGCTTGCCACCCACAATCTGCACCAGAGTATCGTGGCCCAGCGGCAGGTAGGGGATCACCTCCATCCGTGCCAGCAGGGCAGGTTTGAAGAAGGCAGCCAGCTCCGGATAGAGCGCATCCAGCAGCGCGTCGGGCTGCTCGGCGTAATCGACTATGGTCTGGAAGCCGAGGTTGGAGGTGAGGAAGAAGACCACGTTCTTGCAGTCGATGATGCGCCCTTCCCCGTCGGCCAGCTCGCCCTTGTCGAACGCCTGATAGAAGAGATTGAGCACATCCGGATGGGCCTTCTCCACCTCGTCCAGCAGCACCACCGAATAGGGTTTCTGACGAATGGCCTCGGTCAGCACGCCCCCCTCGCCAAAGCCGACATAGCCGGGAGGCGAACCGATAAGACGGGAGACTGTGTGCTTCTCCTGATACTCGGACATGTTGATGGTGGTCAGGTACTGGCGACCGCCAAACATCAGCTCGGCAATCTGCAACACAGTTTCGGTCTTGCCGACCCCGCTTGGCCCCACCAGCAGGAAAGCGCCCAGCGGACGACCCGGACGGCGCAAATCGGCGCGGGCGGTCAACAGGTGCTTGTGCAGGTGGGCCACCGCCACATCCTGCCCTTTAATGAGATCCCCGAGGTACTCGGGCAACCGGGTCACCACGTCAAGCTCCCCTTGCGAGATGCGGTTGAGCGGCACCCCTGTCCATTCGGCGATCACGGCCGCCACCTGGGTCTTGTCGACGTGGGCTGAGACCAGCACCTCGCCCTGCTGCAGGGCGGTCAGCTCGCGCTCGAGGGCCGCCAGCTGGTCAGCGGCCGCTTGTGGATCCAGCGGGACATCGGCGAGATCCAGCGCCTCTCTGGTCAACAGCTCATCCTGCTGATCGGCCAGCAGCGCGGCACGCAGCTCGACAATCTGATGCACCAGCCCCTGCTGCTGTTGCCACTGGGCCTCCTGCTCACGCAGGGTGTCACGGCAGGTCTGCTGGGCGGTTTGCAGTTCGGCGAGCCGCTCATCGTTGTCACCGAGACCGATCAGGCTCTGGCGCTCCAGCTGGCGGATCTCCAGCTCACGCTGGCGCAACGCGTTTTGCAGGTGGCTGACGGCGCGCGGCGGCGTGGTCAGGTTGATGGCCACCCGGGCACAGGCGGTATCGAGCACGTCGATCGCCTTGTCCGGCAGCTGACGACCGGAGATGTAACGGGCAGAGAGCTGGGCGGCGGCTTGCAGCGCCTCCTCATCGATCAGCACCCCATGGGCCTTCTCGTAGATACTGCGCAGGCCGCGCAGGATCACGGTAGCCTCCTCGGCATTGGGCTCACCCACTTTCACCAGCTGGAAGCGGCGCGACAGGGCGGCATCTTTTTCCACGTATTTCTTGTACTCGCCCCAGGTGGTGGCGGCGATGGTGCGCAGCTCACCCCGGGCCAGTGCTGGCTTGATAAGGTTGGATACATCCAGCCCGCCCGCCTGATTGCCCGCCCCGATCAGGGTGTGGGCCTCATCGATAAAGAGGATGACAGGACGCACCGCATCCTTGACCTCCTGCATCACCCCCTTGAAGCGCTTCTCGAACTCCCCCTTGACCGAGGCGCCCGCCTGCATGGCGCCAAGATCCAGCGTCATCAGCTCCACATCGCGCAATTTTTCCGGCACCTGGCCCGCGACAATGCGCAACGCCAACCCTTCGATCAGGGCGCTTTTACCAACGCCCGCCTCCCCCACGACGATGGGGTTGTTTTTGCGGCGACGCGAGAGGATGTCGATCATCAGATCGATCTCGTGATCCCGGCAGAGCACGGGATCCAGACTACCCTGACGGGCCTGTTCGGTGACGTTGACGGTGAAGCGAGCCAGCAGGCTGGCATCGGCTGGCAGAGCAGCCTGGGTAGCAGCGCCGCTGGCGGAGACGGTCACTTGCGTCTCGGCAGACTCTTTCACCCACTCATCGAATTGCTGGCGCAGCAGCTCGCGATTGACGTTGGCCAAGAGCCGGGTCACCGACCCCGGCAGGTAGCGCTGCGGGGTCATCAACAGCACCAGCAACATGACGCCGCTGCGAAGCTGGGCGTGTTGCAACTCGGCAGAGGCCAGCAGCCAGCTATCTTGCAGCCACTCCACCAAGAGCGGCGAGAAGGAGGGATAACCCTGACCATAGCCGTTATCGGCGGCCGAGGGTTGCAGCAGGGTTCTGAGTTCTTCGACCTCGACCTCGGCCCGCTTGAGGATCTGGCGCACATCGCTGAGCGGGGTATCCAGCATCTTCAGCAGCAGGTGCTCGATGCGGATCTCGGCCCCCTGATGGTTGACGCAGAGGGCCGCAGCCTCCTCCAACATGTGACGGCAGATGGGGTTGAGTCTTTCCACCAGTACCGGTAGCTCTATACGAATCAAAGCATGCTCTCCTCAGAATAATTATTTTAATAATTCGCCCAGTTGACGCAGTACGTCCTGGGTCTGGTTATTGAGTTGGTGGTGATAAAGACCAAAGATGATGGCCAGGATCAGGGCCCCGCCCATGAACAGGCTGCGCAGGGAAATCTGCTTGCGCAGCTGGTAGCGGGACGCCTGCTGGCCGAGGTCGAGGTGGAACACGCTGGGGGCCTCACCGCTGGCCTCGGGGGCAAGCAGCTTGTGCAGCTGTTTGACGATACGCTCGAACTCGTCGCGGCCCTGGCTCATCACCTTGTAGCGCCCCTCGAAACCGAGGCACAGACACAGGTAGATGAACTCCAGGATGTCGCGGTAACGCACCGGATCTTCCTGCAGACGGGTGAGCAGCACGAATACCTTCTCGCCGCCCCAGGTCTCGTTGTGAAAGCGCGTCAGTAATGAGTGCTCAGACCATTCGCTCTGGCTGCCCCAGTCACGGCCCATCACGGCCTCGTCAATGAAGGTGCAGAGGATGTAGCGAAACGAGAGGACGACGCCGTTCTCGTAACCCTGAGCCATCAGCTCCTGTTCGATGGTCTGGATCTCGGTCACCACCCGCTGATAGAGATCGGGCACCCTGTCGTAACGCGACAGCAGTCGCACCCGCTGCACCAGCCCCAGCAAGGGGGTCACCGCATCTATCATGGGGTTGATGCTCTGGCCCCGCAGGCGGAACCAGTAGTCCGAATCCATGTCCAGCTGTTCGGCATGATCGAACAGCAGATCGCTGAGTTGCTCGTTCTTGATAATGTCCGTGGTCATCTCTGCTTATTCCTTGATGCGATCACTGGCTGCGAATAGCCCAGAGCTGCATGTCGAGCTCGGGGAAATCACCGGCAATGTGGAAGGCGAGTGTGTTACTGACCGCCAGCATCTGCCAGGCAGGGCTCTGCCTATCGAGCTGGAAGTAGCTGTAACCGGCGTGATAGGGCAACTGGCGCGGTGCCACCGGCAGCGGCAGCAGCGGGATACCGGGCAACTGCAGACTGATGAGCTCGCGGATCTTGTCGCTCGACGCCACCTTGGTCTGCTGCAACAGCTGCTTGCGCAACTGCTCCTGCGGCATGCGGGCTCGCACCGCCAGCACGAAGTCGGCGCTTTGCATCAGCTCGCTCTCGTTGACCATGGCCACCATGACGCCGTACTGGTGCTTGCGCA
Source organism: Aeromonas sp. 1HA1 (assembly GCF_029237385.1). Taxonomy (NCBI): domain Bacteria; kingdom Pseudomonadati; phylum Pseudomonadota; class Gammaproteobacteria; order Aeromonadales; family Aeromonadaceae; genus Aeromonas; species Aeromonas sp. 1HA1. Next base: position 8,842 of record NZ_JAACGC010000050.1, on the reverse strand, counting down.
GCTGGATGGAGACGGCACGCGGCGACAGCACGGTACTGAGGGCCTGACGCAGGGCCAGCATCACAGGCTCGAAACTCACCTGCTGATCGTCGTGACGATAGGCGGCAAACTCGGGCGGCAGGCGTGATTCATCGGTAAAGGTCATCAACTCGCCACAGATCTGCACCAGCGCCTCGTGCAACCGCTCGGGATGCAGGGTGCCAAGGCGTGACAGATGAGAGAGCTGGGGCTGAGCGCGGTTGAGCAGCTGCAACATCATGAACTCGGCCACATCGGCAACTCCCTGCTGACCGGGGGCGGCGATACGCTGGGAGAGGCTGCGGGCCCGCTCGGCCACCAGCCCGGCCGACTCGCCGAGGAAGCGTTTGAGGGTCGGGATGGCGGAGACGCTGATGCTGCAGGGCATGAAGTTGGGATCCAGCACCAAACCGCCGTCGGGCCGCTTGTCCAGAATGCGGGCGATGGCGAGCGAGGCATAGGCGCTGCGATCTTCCCGCTCCAGCATCAGCCGCATGCTGACGCGCCCCACTTCCAGGGAGACCACATCCCCCCCCTCGCTGTGCAGGTCGCGCACGTCGTGGCGATGGGCCTGCAAGCGGGTGGCCACCTGGCCGCCCTGATTGACCTCGTTGACCCCGCTCACCGAAAGCGGCAGCGCCAGATAGACCTTCTGGTTGGCCACCGAGGCGTCGGTGATCTCCAGCGGCGTCGGCAGCACATCGTCGTTCGGGATGTTGAAGACGGTACCGTCCGGCAGTATGCCTGTGGCGCCCACTAGGGCAATGCGGCCAAAACCGAGATAATCCTCGTTGATGGCGAGTGACTGCAGCCCGTAGAAATAGTCAGACAGCGCGCTCAGGCGAGCGTGCAGCGCATATTCTGAATGTCTTTGTTGTTGCTGGAAGTGCTGGGGCTTGATAAAGAGCCCTTCACGCCAGATAACCCGATTTCGACTCGACATGGTTATTCTTCTTCTTTTTGTAGTTCCACTTCATCCAGGCGCAGGTGCACCAGGATGTGATAGGCCGTTCCCTTGCTCTTGACCTTGATGACCTTGCGCCACTCGGCGCTGTCCGGATCGGCGTAGCGTGCAATCACGCCGATGTAACGGGTCTTTTCGTCAAGCTTGACGGGGGGCAGGTATTTGAACTGGCCGGGCAGCAGGGTGTAGTCCTGATGATCCAGGTAGTTTTTGCCAAGGGCCTTCTCTACATCCGCCGTCACCTGGTCATAATCGGTGGCGAGCAGCTTGGAATCTTCCGCCAGCACCACCACCTGAAACTCGATGGGCGCCGCCTCCCCGCTCTCGTTGGGGTTGACGTCGGGCTCCGCCAGCAGGCTCAGCCCCAGGGTAGAGGGCTGGTCACCATTGCTGCCCACCTGGATATCCGGATCCATGGCCACGTCGGCCATCTTGCCCATGGTGGTACACCCGGCCAGGGCCAGCAGACAGGCCCCCAGCATCAGCGCACGTATCATCCAATCAGTCCCTGTTGCTGACGCACAGCCTGGTCATATGCCTGGGCATAGACCTGATGGAACAGCTTGTCGAACCCCTGCTGACGGGCAGAGGTCAACTCACGGTAGTAGTGCTGATACATGTTCCAGGCCCAACCTTCATCGGCCACACCCGGAGCACCGGTACGGCGGTAGTGTTCGAACCGCCCGAGCAGCGCCTCTGGTGAAAACGCCTGCAATATGCTGTCAAGGGCCGCGCCTATGGCCTGCTGGTTTGCGACGTGATGAATGCGCACATTGCGCAGGCTCTCGGCCACCGCCGCCGGCGCGGTCAGATGAACCGGGCTCTTCTGCTCGGCGAACATCACCGCCAGGGTCTCGTCATAGTCGAGCCCGAGGCGCAGCGGGTTGTCCTCGATGGGGCGCAGGTGCCGATCCGCCAGCGCCGCCTGATCGGTTTGCAACTGCAGCAGCCCCTCCACCATGGCACGCACCGTTTTGCCCATCTCTTCGAGCATGTCGTGAGCCTGCTGGGTATCTTGCAGGTGCAGGGATTGACCCAGGCCGCGCATCAAGGGGGTCAGTGCCACGTGATCCACCCCATCCAGCGGAGGGTGGTAGTCGGGGTGATTCTCTATGGTGGGCATATCCAGAAATTCTTGGTTCATGGTGTTCTCGACAGCAGAAAAAGGGGCAAGGGATACGGCGTCCATATCCGGTTGTGAACGTAGTGGTGCCTGCAGGCGGGCGTCCGCCAACGGGGACGGCGCCGCGCGCTCCTGCTGCAACGCCAGCAAGGGATCGACGGCGAGGGTGAGCGGATCGGCCATGGTCCGAGCGCCGTGCTCATCGCTGGTCAGCCACTCATCGAGCTGCTCGGAGGGGCGGTTGCCCAGCACCTGTTGCAGGCTCTGCTCGGGGGAGATGGCCCCCAGATAAGCGCGCATCCGGAACGGGCCGACGATCAGCTCGTCCCCCTGCTCGAGATGCACCTTGCGGGACCGTCCTATGGGCGAGGTCGCACCGTTGATATAGGTCTGACCGCTCAGATCACACAGGCAGAAGCGACCGTCGTTAAGCTCGACTCTGGCGTGAGCCGACATGACGGCCCCCAACCTGTCCTTCAGTTGCCAGTCGTCCTGCTCGGAGGCGCCCAGGGTGCCCCCCATTTCGTCGAAGCGATACTGCACCTGCTGGCTGCCGTCGAGCTGCTCGCTGTTGAGCACCACCAGGGAAAGTTGCTGGTTAAAGTCGTCCACATTCACTCCTGCACTGATTCCGACACTGAATTTCCTGCGCTTATTCCTGTACACAGATAGTCACGAACGGGTCACTCGGCGGTTGGCCGAGAAAGGTACTCCAGCCCAGGCGCGCGCTCTGTTCCTCCCCCAATCGCAACCCCCGGGCCTGCTCCTGGCCGAAACCGAGTCGCAGATCCCAGGCCAATTGGTCGCGCAGGATGAAGGAGACAAAGGTCACCAGGGCGTGAAAGTGCTCCCCGTTCGGGAGAAACCCGAGAAACTGGCCAAAACTCAGGTTGTTGATCTTCAATAAAAACTTGCCGGCGCAGTCGTTCACCTTGTCGCCGATGACAAAGTCGCTGCCCAGGGTGGCGCAAGCACCGCCTAGCCGGTTTTGCTGATCTTGCTGGATGGGCACCTTGCGCCACTGCCAGGCACTCACCTCCACATCCGCCAGATCGAAACAGTGTGCCACCAGACCGGCTACCACCTCGGGGGAGCGACTGGGGCTGGCCAGCATGCCCGCGTAAGAGAGCATCTTGGCGCGGTTGACTGGCAGGCTCTGGCAGACAGCCTCGTTACCCAGCCCCACCAGGGCAAACATCAGGCGGGAGAAGCCATCTTCGCCGTTGTCCTGAAAGCGCACGTGATAGCGATACTTGCGCCAGATCCGGTGCAGCAGGGTCAGCAGGCGGTGATGAAAGAAGTCCAGAAACAGACCCAGCTTCTGCTCCCCCTGGGCGTACTCCCACGCCAGTGAGTCCAGGTAATAGCCCGGCATGGGAGACTGGCTGCCATGCAGGCCGAGGAAGGCTACTTCCAGCTCGTGGCGCCCCTTGCCATCTCTACCTATCTGCAACACGTCGCTGGTGGGAAAGCCCAGAGAGGCGGTCGCCTTGAAGCGGATGTTCTCGTCACTCGGCAGATGGTCAAGGCCGCGCTCCTGATCGGTACCGTCCAGCCGGTTGAGCAGCTCAACCAGCTGGAAGAAGTTGAAGCGAGGCGCGTCCCTGGTGGACGTCACATCAGGGAGTGCTGACCGATCTGGACTGGCCATTGATAGCGCTCCTTGTTGTCGAGATTGACCACCTCAAGCAGGTGGAAAGCGTTGACGCTGGCATACAGCGAGAAGAAGTGCGCCAGTACTGTGCTGAACAGGTAGAGCTCCCCTTCGCTGCCAAAAGCGGACTGGCGAATGGAGAGCACCGACTTGAGTCCACGCACCGGCATGCCCCGCACCAGACGGTCGACCGGGGTGGTTTCAATCTCCTCGATCCCCGCCAGCCGCTTGCGTGACGCCTGCTCCGCCTGCTTGTCATACAACGCAGGAAAGTCATAGGTACGCAGCACCTGCACCAGGGCATCCCGGCGCAGCAGGGAGACATAGTTAAGCGACAAGTTGGAAATGAGGGTCCAGTGCAGGCTGCCATCAAGTGCCGGGCGCAGCGGCCGGGTCGGCCTGATCAGGTTGCGAAAGGTGGCAAACGAGGGCGAGCTGCCGGTCGGCACGCAGATGCTGCCGACCTTGAGACGAGCGGCGCGGGAGCGATTGGTGCAGGTGAGCGTGACAGAAATGGATTCATCCAGATCGATGGTGGTGGTTTCATCACCCCGCACGAACGAAAGGCTGTGCTCGAAACCATCGCCGCTCACCGACTCCCTGACCCGCACCCGGTAATAGAGCGCCAGCCTGTGCTTGGCACGTTCAATCTGGTGCTGAAAACTTTCGAACGGCTGATAGATACGCGGCGTACCGCGGGAGCGGCCCAGATTGCCCTCGACCCACCCTTCAACCTGATCCACCGAGAAGATCTCGAAACTGTCAGCATGGCGATAGCTCGCCTTGAGGGGATACTCCGCCTGACGGCCGTTGAGATTGACCGGCTCACTGTCGTGCTGAAACAGGTTGATGGCCGGCACGCAGTTGAGCATGAAAGAGTCAGGGCGGATCTTGAGCTCCGCCGGCAGGGGCCGATCGAAGCAGAAGTGGATCTTGAACTCGCTCACCGGCAGCGGCTGTTGGGGCCACTCGCCACCCGAGAGTTCAAAGAAGAGGAAGCTCTCCGGAAAGCAGAAGTATTCCTGCAGGATCCGGTAGCCGGAATAGACGTTGTTCGGATAAGGCAAGAGTGCATCGTCGCGCTCGAAGCCGACCGATTTCAACGCTTTGGCCTCCTGGCGAAAGCGCTTGCCATCGACCTCCAGCTCTATGTGGGAGAGCTGGTTGGAGAGCCAGAAGTAAAGCTCATAGGCGGTATAACTGTCGCCACCGAGGAAAAAGCGCAGTTTGTCCAGCTGCAGTTCGCTCAATGGCAAAGGAGCATGCAGGGCGATATCCAGCGAGATGGTGGAGAGATCGTTGCCACTTTGCGCCGAAATATGATGGATATCTGCCGGATAGACCCAGGTATCGTGACAGGTCTGAAAATGACAGGTCACCTCATCGATGGGCAGGCTGTCGAGCTGGCAACCCTGCCTGACCAGCGCCGGTTGGGCGATGGCCCCCGGAATAACCGAAAACTGCATGATGGTCATACTGGGTACGGGACGCAGATAGTTGGGCCAGAGCATATTGAGCAGACCATGGGTCAGCTCGGGGAACTCATCCTCGATCTTGGCGCGCAGGTTGCCCGTGAGAAACGCAAAACCTTCCAGCAGGCGTTCCACATCCGGGTCGGTATTCTGCTCCGACAGAAAACGGGTGAGTTCGGGATAGGCATCGGCAAATTCGCGCCCTTGCAGGCGCAAAAATGCCAACTCATCCCTGAAGTAATGTTCCAGCGACATTGATCAGACCATGCGGTAGTGACGGTGACTGTCCATATGGACGTTGAACGAGGTAACCTGCTCGATATGCTCCAGCCTCACGTGGGCGGTCACCTGAAATGACATCTCAAGCGGGCTAGCCTGATGGTCGGGTGAACAGACATCCACATGAATGATCCGAGGTTCATAACGACGGATGCATTGCCGGATCGCCTCACGGATCCGCCCCTTGATGTCCGCACTGCCCTGGGTGGCATCATTGAAATCGATGACACCCAGCTCAGGCGCACTGCGGCAATTACCGGGACGGGTATTGAGGATCTGCTCGAGCTGCCGCTTGACAGAATCAACCAATTCCTCAACTTCCGAATGGGGGGAAGAGCCAAGCCCCTCCCCCCGGATACGATCAAACAGACTGGCCGCATTTCCTCTATCCCAGGAAGAGAGATACGGCATCGGGCATTATTCCTTGTCCAGTCGACCTACCAGAGACAGCTCGAAGCTGGCCCCCATGTACTTGAAGTGCGGACGCACGGCCATGGCAACCTGGTACCAACCCGGCTCCCCTTCCACGTCCAGCACCTTGATCTGAGCGGCACGCAGAGGACGACGGCTACGCACGTCTGCCGGCGGGTTCTCTTGATCGGCAACGAACTGCTTGATCCAGCCATTCAGTTCACGCTCCAGATCCTGGCGCTCCTTCCAGGAGCCGATCTGCTCGCGCTGCAACACCTTGATGTAGTGTGCCAGGCGATTGATGATGAACATGTAGGGCAGCTGGGTGCCCAGCTTGTAGTTGGTTTCCGCTTCCCGGCCTTCCTTGGTGTTCGGGAACACCTTGGGTTTTTGCACCGAGTTGGCAGAGAAGAAGGCCGCATTGTCACTGTCTTTGCGCATGGTCAGGGTGATGAACCCCTCTTCGGACAGTTCGTATTCGCGACGGTCGGTGATGAGGACCTCGGTCGGGATCTTGGCTTGCAGCTGACCCATGGCCTCATACACATGTACCGGCAGATCGTGGACGGCGCCACCGCTCTGCGGGCCTATGATGTTCGGGCACCAGCGGTACTTGGCGAAGCTGTCGGTCAGGGAGGTGCCCATCAGGTAGGCGGTGTTGCCCCACAGGTAGTGGTCGTGATCCGAGCTGATATCTTCTTGATAGTTAAAGCCCTTGATGGGGTTCTCGGTCGGATCGTACGGCAGACGGGCCAGGAAACGCGGCGCTGTCAGGCCCAGATAGCGGGCATCCTCCGACTCTCGCAGTACGCGCCACTTGCTGTAGGACGGGCCTTCGAAGACCGATTTGAGATCCTTGATAGAGGACAGATCGGTGAAGTTGTCGACGCCGAAAAAGGCGGGGGCAACCGAGGAAATAAAGGGGGCATGGGCCATGGCACCGACGGCACTGACATACTGCATCAGCTTGATATCGGGTGAGCTGTGGGTGAAAGCATAATCCCCTATCACGGCACCGACGGGCTGACCGCCAAACTGGCCATAACCGCTGGAATAAACATGCTTGTAGAGACCAGACTGGGTGATTTCAGGAGAAAACTCGAAATCCTCCAGCAGCTCCTCCTTGGTCGCATGCAACACCTGGATCTTGATGTTTTCACGAAAATCGGTGCGATCCACCAGCAACTTGAGTGAACGCCAGGAAGACTCCATCTCCTGCAGCTCTTTGGCATGCAGGATAACGTCCATCTGCTTGCTGAGCTTCTTGTCGAGCTCGACAATCATGCTGTCTACCAGCGCCCTGTTGACCGGATCGCTGGTGGTTCCGTTATCAAGGATGTTAGCGATCAAGGCGGCAACGCCTTGCTTGGCGACACTGTAGCCTTCATCAACCGGAGTGATGCGGGCCTGCGCCATGATTTCGTCCAGCAAGGACGAGGGAGCGGCACTCGCCCCCGCTTGAACCTGTTCTTCGACCAAAGACATGTTTTATTCCTCTCTCGTCAATCAATCCAACCAGCCGATCACTCGGCAGGTTTAATCAAATCCAGCTCCTTGAGCAGTTGCTCACGAGCCTCATCACTGGACAGCAGATCCTGCAAACGATTGCGGAAGGAGGGAATATTTCCCAATGGTCCCTTCAGGGCAACCAGCGCCTCGCGCAGTTCCAGCAGCTTGCGCAGCTCGGGTACTTGCTGGGCCACGCGGTCAGGGGTGAAGTCTTCCAGAGACTGGATCTTGATCGAAACCGGCATCTCCTCCTGGCTGTTCTCCTCCAGGCGATTGGGAACGTAAAAATTCAGTTCCAGTGCAGATTCTTTCATGACGGAAGAAAAATTATTCTTGTCGATGGAGACGGTCTGACGCTCCTCGATAGGCGTTTCTTCGGCACGTCCTTTCATATTGCCTACCACCATCATGGTCAGCGGAAGTTCAACCTCCCCCTGTTGCCCAGTGGTTGCTGGCACATATTTAATATTGACGCGCTCTTTGGGCGCAACAGTGGCGCCATCGATACTCTTTCCCATGCTTTAAATACCAAGTTATGGACCTACTCAGACCCAAAATCTTATAGCCGATGGCTTAACCAACAACTGTAAAAAATGACAGTTGACGATATCGCTGGATAGCGAAAGGAAAATCCATTGGCCGCTTGATATGTTTTTGATAAATAAAGAGTAGATACTCTAATAATCAAAAACATAATATGAACCTTGTTGTTCACACAATCCATTCATGCCTCCACTCTTTGTTAGAGGTCATATTGGCTGAAGAGCCATTTGCGACAAATGGTATATTTACTCGCGTCAACAAGACATTGAAAACCCCAACGAATAAAAATAAAAAATTGAATAAAAACAATGACTTAATCTCACACCAAAGGCGTAGTAAAAAACAAAAAATATATATACACCATATGCAAAAGAAAAAATGACATAAAGTTCCATGAATGAGCAAGAGACTAAATTTATTCACTCGCACCAGCATGCGACAAGTGTTGGCGCAGCAAGGTGGGCACACTGCAAGCGTCAATAACTGGCGCACAAAGCAAAACACCCTGATATTGATAGGAAATAGCCATGCCTGAGATGTCCCCTCTCCCTGCTAAAGAATGAAAAAGTGAATCATCAAAAAGCCACTTTGATGAACTCAAGTGCATCAATCATGGAGAAAATCATTTAGTGATATAAATAAAAATGATGACCTATCCTATTGAATCCTGCTTCTGCTGCTGAGAAAACCTGTGCTGGGACAGCTTCTGACCCTGACTCTTATACACAAATATTGTGAACTAATTGGCACTTTTCCCGATTTCCAGGATCTGATCTCCTATGTGACTCCCGAACATGGTAACGATCATGCTAACTTTTGCTCTTCATCGTGCGGCCGATTGGGCTAAATGCGTTTTCTCTTTGGCTGCT